>NZ_MVPX01000132.1:0-7501 GCF_002043085.1 Gordonia sp. i37
CCCCGACGACCCGATCAGCCCACGTCGGGTGGCGTGGCGACCGTCTTGGACATGTAGAGCTGCTCGCCGAGGCGATCCATCAGCTCGAGCTGGGTCTCGAGGTAATCGATGTGGTGCTCTTCGTCCTTGAGGATCTCCTCGAAGAGCTTCGCCGAGGTGATGTCACCCTTGTCGCGGCACATCGCGATTCCCGGCTTGAGACGCTCGACGACCTCGATCTCGATGGCCAGGTCGCATTCGAATTGCTCACGCAGGGTCTGGCCGATGCGCAACGGGAGGATCTGCTGATAGTTGGGCAGGCCCTCGAGGAACAGGATCCGGTCGGTGAGGATCTCCGCGTGGGTCATCTCCTCGATGGATTCGGCGCGCGTCTTGGAGGCCACCTCGGTCAGCCCCCAGTTGTCCTGCATCTTGGAGTGCAGAAAGTACTGATTGATCGCCGTCAATTCGCTGGTCAGCTGCTCATTGAGCAGGGCGATGACCTCGTCATCTCCACGCATGCCACAACTCCGTTCGGTCCAGGGACTGGTTCTTCGAACGTTAGCACGAGCAATCGCCCCACGCGCCCAATTCGCGGTGGGGTAGAACTCGGGTGGGTCAGGCTGCGGTGGTGACGGACGTCCTTTCGCTCACGATCTGCTGTAGCCGATCGAGGCAGGTGCCACATCCCTCGCCGGCGCCACAGCGGTCGCTGATCGCGTCGACGGTTCGAGCGCCCGCGGTGCAGTGCTCATGGACCTCGTCCTCGGTCACCGCGCGGCAGATACAAACGAACATGGAACTCACCTCATCTGGCTGTTAGGTGAGGATTGCATAAAGTGCGGCGTCGGCACAAGGGTTGCCTTACCTTTGGAACCACTCCAGATAACGTGTCGGTGGCCGCACGTAGGGTGGGGCACCGTGACCACGTCGATCACCACCATCAACGTCAACGGCATCCGCGCCGCCACCAAGCAGCGTTCGGAGATCAACCCCGGCTTCCTGAGCTGGCTCGATGCGTCGGGCACCGACATCGTCCTGATGCAGGAGATCCGGGCCGACACCGAGCAGACAGAAGCTGCACTGGGTCCTGCTCTCGACGCCGGCTGGCACCTGTCGATGACCGAGTCGGTCGTCAAGGGCCATGCCGGGGTCGGAGTGCTGAGCCGGTCCGCCCCGAAAGCGGTGCGTGTCGGATTCGGCAGCGAGGAATTCGACGCGACCGGTCGCTACCTCGAGGCCGACTTCGACGTCCCGGAACTCGGGGCGCTGACCGCGGCCAGCCTGTATCTGCCGAAGGGCGCAGCAGAACCGACACCGTCGGCCACCGAGAAGGAGACCGCCAAGTTCGCCGAGAAGAAGCGCTTCCTCGACGAGTTCGGTGAGTATCTCGCCGGCGCGGCGCGGCGCCGTCGGCATGTTGTCGTGGGTGGGGATTGGAACATCGCGCCCGCCGAGCTCGACATCAAGAATTGGAAGGGCAATCTGAAGAATCCCGGCTTCCTGCCCCACGAGCGGGAGTGGGTGGGTGCGCGCCTCGAGTCGGGCTGGACCGACGTCGTACGCGACTTGCACCCCGCTGTCGACGGCCCCTACAGCTGGTGGTCGTGGCGGGGCAAGGCATTCGACAACGACTCGGGCTGGCGCATCGACTACCAGCTCGCCAACCGTTCATTGAGCCGACGGGCGGTGAAGGCCTTCGTCGATCGCGCCGACTCCTACGATCGCCGGTGGTCCGATCACGCCCCGGTCACCGTGATATACGACTGATCTCCGGCGTCCGATCGCACCGTCGGGCTCCCGCGGTAAACCGCTCGACCCGTCTGAAAGAATCGACCCATGAGTGACGTCTCCGGGTCGGTGTCCGCGCCGCGTCAACGTGTGTTGTCGGGTATCCAGCCCACCAGCGATTCCTTTCACCTCGGCAATTATCTCGGTGCCGTGCGTCAGTGGGTGGCCCTGCAGGACGACTTCGACGCGTTCTACTTCATCCCCGACATGCACGCCCTCACCGCGGAATTCGATCCCGCGACATTGGCGCACCGCACCCGGGTGTCGGTGGCGCAGTTGCTCGCCGTCGGCGTCGACCCGACCCGGGCGACCGTCTATGTGCAGTCACACATCCCCGAGATCGCGCAACTGACCTGGGTTCTGCAGTGCATCACCGGATTCGGCGAGGCCAACCGGATGACGCAGTTCAAGGACAAGAGTGCCAAACAGGGCGCCGACGCCGCCGGGGTCGGACTGTTCACCTATCCGATCCTGATGGCCGCGGACATCCTCGCCTTCGACGTCGACCTCGTCCCGGTCGGTGAGGACCAGCGCCAGCACCTCGAGCTGACCCGAGACCTCGCCCAGCGCTTCAACAAACGCTTCGGCGGCGTCCTGCGGGTGCCACGTGCGCACATCGTCTCCGAATTCGCGAAGATCTATGACCTGCAGAACCCGACGGCCAAGATGAGCAAGTCCGCCGAGACCGACAAGGGTCTGATCAATCTGCTCGACGACCCGAAGCGTTCGGCCAAGAAGATTCGCTCCGCGGTCACCGACACCGGCTCGCAGATCTCCTTCGATCCCGCCGACAAACCGGGCGTGAGTAACCTGCTCACGATCCAGTCGGCGTTGTCCGGGGTGGGCATCGACGATCTCGTCGCCAAGTACGAGGGCAAGGGGTACGGCGATCTCAAGGTGGACACCGCCGAGATCCTCACCGAATTCGTGACACCCCTGCGCGGTCGCGTCTCCGAATACCTCGACGACCCCGCCGAACTCGATGCCATCCTGGCCTCGGGCGCGGCCAGGGCCCGTGAGATCGCATCCGCCACGCTGAAGTCGGTATACGACAAAGTCGGGTTCCTGGCACCTACGGTAGGGGCGTGAGGCCCGTGCCCGGTTGATCCGGGTCGGCGGGTACCGACGCGGAGCGTCAGTAGGCGTACCGACGCGGACCGCTGTCGGGCGCACCCACGCGGAGCCCGGGCGCTTCGCCGACAGGGAGGTGAGGCGACGATGGGTTCGGTGATCGCGTGGTTCAAGAATCTACTTGCACGCGCCAAAGAATGGTTCGCTGCCGCTCGTGAGCGCTGGCCGTGGCTTGGTCACGCCATGCGCACCCAGGAGCGCTACACCAATCGGCGCGGCAACGTCCATGCCGCGAGCATCAGTTTCAACGGAATCCTCGCGCTCGTCCCGATCCTGATGGTTGCGTTCGCCATCGCGGCATTCGTCCTGGCGAGCAACCCCGATCTGATCGAACAACTCAAGGACGCCGTGGTCAAGCAATTGCCCGGCGGCATGGGCGACCAGATCGGTTCCGTGATCGACTCGGCGATCTCCTCACGCGCCACGGTCGGCATCATCGGTCTCGTCGGTGCCGCGCTGACCGGTGTCGGCTGGATCGCCGGTGTGCGAGCCGGGATGACCGAGATGTTCGGGGGCAGGCTGTCGCGCAATGCTCTCGTCTCGAAGGTGACCGATCTGCTCACCTTCGTGGTGCTCGGGCTGGCCTTCGCTGCGACGATGGCACTGACGACGCTGGCCAACGGCGGTGGCATCGTCAGGAAGGTCCTCGAGTGGGTCGGCGTGGACCACACCTCATGGGCTCCGGTGCTGCTGCGGGTGGTGGCGATCGCGATCTCGGTCTTCGCCAGCTGGATGCTCTTTACCCTCGTGCTGGCCCGTCTTCCCCTGGTGCCGTTGCCTTTCCGTAACTGCCTCAGCGCCGGCCTGATCACCGCGATCGCGTTCGAGATCATCAAGAACCTCGGCGGGCTCTACCTCAAGTCGGTGCTCGGCAGCCCGGCCGGAGCCGCGTTCGGGCCGATTCTGGGCATCATGGTCTTCGCCTACCTCGCGTCGCGGATCATCCTGTACGCCACCGCGTGGTGCGCCACCGATCCGATCAACGAGGATTTCCAGGTCGACGACGAGATCGACGAGACGCAGCAGCGACCGGTGGTGATGCGTCCGACCGTGGAGGTCAGTCCGATGCCGAAGGTCGGTGCACTCGCCGGTGCCGCCGCGGTCGGAGCTGCGGTGGGTATGGTGATCCGGCGCGTCCGCGGCGACTGACGATCCGCGTCGCTGCGGCGCCGGTCAACGGCGGCGCAGCCCGACGAGGCGGGTGGCCGCGGCCAGCAGGATCACGACGACGAGGGCGACGACCAGCCCGACGAGAATGCGGGTGGCGGTCGAGTGATCGGCGGTGCTCGACGGACGAGCGGTATCCGCCTGCGTCGTCATCGCCGATGACCCTGATGACGCCGATGACCCCGATGACGCGGTGGCCGATGTCGGTGCAGATGTGTTCGGGCCCGCCACGAGCTCACCCACCCGGGTGTCCGACGGTGCGTGGAATCCGTACTCCAGCAACGATTGTGCCTGGGTCCAGTAATTGTCGTCGCCGGTCGAGAGACCGTACATCTGCACGATCAGGACGGTCTTGTCGCCGTGGCGGGCGGCTCCCACGAAGGTCTTCAGTGCGTCGTCGGTGTACCCGGTCTTGCCGCCGAGCATTCCTGGATAGCCTTGCAGCAGTAGCTGATCCGAGGTCTGCATCTCGTATCCGGGGTGCGGTGTGTCGCTGGGTACGTCCGAGCGGGGTGGGTATCCGGGGAAGTGGTAGGTGGGTGTGGAGATGATCTCCCGGAACGTTGAATTGCCCATCGCGGCACGGAAGATCAGCGCCAGGTCGTAGGGCGAGGTGGACATGCCTGCGGCGTCGAGACCCGATGGCGTGGTCGCCCGGGTGTCCAGCGCGTGCAGGTGCGCGGCGAGCGAGTTCATCTTGGTGAGCGTGCTCGATACCCCGCCCAGTTCACGCGCGAGCGCGTGCGCGCAATCGTTGCCGGAGACGATCAGCAGCCCGCTGAGCATGTCGCGCACGGTGTAGTGCCCGCCCGGTCCCATGCCACACGAATCGCCCTCCTGACTCCAGTCCTCGGCGGTCGGCACGACCATCTTGTCGAGGTCGAGTCCGGCATCGAGGACGGTCAGGGCCAGCAGCACCTTGATCGTCGACGCCGGGCGGTAGCGCCCGTGCGGGTCCTTGGCGGCGATGATCGCGCCGGTGTCCAGGTCGGCGACCAGCCAGGCCGCCGAGGTGAGACGTTCGGGGATCGGGCCGGCGCCGGGATCGGCGATCACCCCGCATGCCGAGAGGCGCTCGCCGCCGACGGCCGGTGTGGGGACCGGGAGTGCAGTGGGCGTCGTCGAGCCGGGTGCGACGACCTCGGAGGTGTCGACCGGGGGTGGCGGGGTCTGCCGATGCGGGCACTGATCGGTGACCGGTGTCGCCGGCGGAACGGCGACGGCGGCCCCGGGTGCGCTCACCAGGGCCGCCGCACACACCGCTGCCAGGATCGTGCCGATCCGTCGGCCAAGGTGCGTATTCCCCCACGTCACTGCACGGACGTTACCAGCGGCGTCATCTCTCGGTGTCGTGTCTTGTAGGCGACGCCGAGACCGGATGTCGGCCGGTCAGAGCAGTGTGTAGGCCTCGGTCAGCACCGAGCGCAGGATCTGCTCGATCTCGTCGAACTCGGCCTGTCCGGCGATCAGCGGCGGGGCCAGCTGGACGACCGGGTCGCCGCGGTCGTCGGCGCGGCAGTACAGACCGGCGTCGAAGAGCGCCGTGGACAGGAATCCCCGCAGGATGCGTTCGGCCTCCGGTCCGCTGAAGGTCTCCTTCGTGGACTTGTCCTTGACCAGCTCGATGCCGTAGAAGTAGCCCTCGCCGCGGACGTCGCCGACGATCGGCAGGTCATGCAGCTTCTCCAGCGTCGCGCGGAACGCCGGGGCGTTGGTCTTGACGTGGTCGTTGAGACCTTCGCGCTCGAAGAGGTCGAGGTTGGCCAACGCCACCGCCGCCGACACCGGATGCCCACCGAAGGTGTAGCCGTGTGGGAAGGTGGTCGATCCGTCGTTGAACGGCTCGAAAAGACGATCGCTGGCGATCATCGCGCCGATCGGGGAGTACCCCGAGGTCATGCCCTTGGCGCAGGTGATGATGTCGGGCTGATAGCCGAAGTCCTCGCAGGCGAACATCGAACCGATGCGGCCGAACGCGCAGATCACCTCGTCGGAGACGAGCAGGACGTCGTACTGATCGCAGATCTCGCGCACTCGCTCGAAGTAGCCCGGCGGTGGCGGGAAGCAGCCACCGGCGTTCTGTACCGGCTCGAGGAACACCGCGGCGACGGTCTCGGGGCCCTCGAACTCGATGGCCTCGGCGATGCGGTCGGCGGCCCAGCGACCGAACTTCTTGGGATCGGCGGCCAGTGCCTCGTCGGGTGCGCGGTAGATGTTGGTGTTGGGCGCGCGGAACCCACCCGGGGTGAGCGGCTCGAACATCTGCTTGAGATCGGGAATGCCGGTGATTGCCAGCGCGCCCTGCGGGGTGCCGTGGTAGGCGATGGATCGTGAGATCACCTTGTGCTTCATCGGTTTTCCGGTGAGCTTGAAGTAGTGCTTGGCCAGCTTCCATGCGCTTTCGACCGCCTCGCCTCCGCCGGTGGTGAAGAAGACACGGTTGAGGTCACCGGGTGCGTAGGCGGCCAGGCGCTCGGCCAGCTCGATGGCCGGCGGCGTCGCATAGGACCAGACCGGGAAGAAGGCGAGCTCCTTGGCCTGCCGGGCGGCCGCCTCGGCCAACTCGACGCGACCGTGGCCGGCCTGCACCACGAACAGGCCGGCGAGGCCGTCGAGGTAGCTGCGCCCGCGGTCGTCGAAGATGCGGACACCCTCGCCGCGGGTGATCACCGGCGGGGTGATGCCCTCGCCGTGTCGGGCGAAGTGGCCCCACAGGTGCGCGGCGCTGCGTGCTCCGAGAGAGGTTCCGTCGATGGACGGTTGGGTGGTTGTGGTCATCGTGTTCCCCAATTGTATTGCTGTTTGACGAGTTTCAGATAGACGAGGGTCTCCGTGCCGGTAACCTCGGGATGTTTGCGGACGGTCCGGTTGAGGATCGAGAGGAGGTGATCGTCGTCCTCGCAGACCACCTCGATGAGGATGTCGAACGAGCCGGCGGTCAGCACCACATAGTCGATCTCCGGATTCCCGGCGAGTGCCGTGGCCAGTTCCTCGGTGTCACCGGTACATCGGATGCCGATGAGGGCCTGGCGGGCGAACCCCAACTTGAGGGGATCGGTGACGGCGACGATCTGCAGTAGTCCGCTCTCGCTCAGCTTCTGTACGCGATTGCGTACCGCCGCCTCCGAGAGTCCGACCTCCTTGCCGATCGACGCATACGAACTGCGCCCGTCGGCTTGCAGTAGCTCGATGATTCTCTTCGCGGTGCCGTCGAGATGAGGGTGAGAGGCTTCAGGCACCCCCCGATCTTGACGGATTCAGTGGTATAGCGCAACCGATACTTCTGATTTCGTCATAAAAATCCGGAAAAGAATCGCGAATCCGCATTATCGACGGTAGTATCGCAGCCGTGTTGACCACCAGCATTCCGTCCGGATGGATCGCCGGCGCGCCGATCGACGGTGCCGGGCCGGACCATACTGTTCTCGATCCT
>NZ_MVPX01000133.1:0-3494 GCF_002043085.1 Gordonia sp. i37
CCGCCGTATCGGCAGCACGTGCTGCCCAAAGTGATTGGGGTGCAGCCACTCCCGCGCAGCGTTCCGAGGTACTCGGGGCGCTCGCGGCTGCTCTCGGAACCCAAGCCGATCTGCTTGCCGAGCAGGAGACCGCGCACACCGGCAAGGCGATCCGGCTCTCCCGCGAGTTCGATGTGCCGGGCAGCATCGACAACGTGCGCTTCTTCGCCGGTGCCGCCCGCATCCTGGAGGGCAAGGCCAGCGGCGAGTACTCCGGTGACCACACCAGTTCGATCCGCCGTGAACCGGTGGGTGTCGTCGGGTCGATCACCCCGTGGAACTACCCGCTGCAGATGGCGGTCTGGAAGGTGTTGCCCGCGTTGGCCGCCGGGTGTGCCGTCGTGCTCAAACCGGCCGAACTGACACCGCTGACCACGCTGACCCTGGCGCGACTGGCCACCGAGGCGGGCCTGCCCGACGGTGTGCTCAACGTGGTGGTCGGCACCGGCGCAGACGTCGGTGCCGCGATCGCCGGTCATCCCGACGTGGACATGGTCACCTTCACGGGCTCGACCGCGGTCGGCCGGATGGTGATGGGTCAGGCCGCCACCCACGGCACCCGCGTGCAACTCGAACTCGGCGGCAAGGCCCCGTTCGTGGTCTTCGACGACGCCGACCTCGATGCCGCCATCGCCGGTGCCGTCGCCGGATCGCTCATCAACGCCGGTCAGGACTGCACGGCGGCCACCCGGGCGATCGTGGCCGCCGACCTCTACGACGACTTCGTCGCCGGGGTCGCCGAGGTGATGGGATCGGTGCTGATGGGCGATCCACGGGATCCGGCCACCGACATGGGGTCGCTGATCTCGACCGACCACCGCGACAAGGTTGCGCAGATGGTGGCGCGCGCCCCGGCGCAGGGCGCCCGGGTGGTCGTCGGCGGGCAGGTGCCCGACGGTCCTGGCGCGTTCTATCCACCGACGCTGATCGCCGACGTCGCCGAGTCGTCGGAGATCTATCGGGACGAGGTCTTCGGCCCGGTACTGACCGTTTCGGCGTTCACCGACGACGACGACGCCATCCGCCGCGCCAACGACACCGTCTACGGTCTCGCGGCCTCGGCGTGGACCCGCGACGTCTACCGTGCCGGCCGTGCCTCCCGGGAGATCCACGCCGGGTGCGTGTGGATCAACGACCACATCCCGATCATCAGCGAGATGCCGCACGGTGGCGTCGGTGCCTCGGGCTTCGGCAAGGACATGTCGATGTACTCGCTCGAGGAGTACCTCACCGTCAAACACGTCATGAGCGACAATACCGGTGTCGCGCAGAAGGATTGGCACCGAACGGTGTTCGCCGATCCGGGTCGGGGATCGCGATGACGTGGGCGAGCAGACCCGGGCGTCGGGCCGTCGAGATGGTGGCACAGGCCGCGCCGACGTCGTATTGGCTCGACCGGGCGGACCGTCCCGCCCCGCGTCCGCGGCTGTCCGAGGAGGTCGACGCCGACCTGCTGGTCGTCGGCGGTGGCTTCACCGGGCTGTGGACCGCGGTGACGGCCGCCGAACGGGACCCGAGCCGACGGATCGTACTGGTCGAACGTGACCGCATCGCCGAACACGCCTCCGGCCGCAACGGCGGATTCTGCTCGTCGAGTATCACCCACGGACTCGGTAACGGCATCGACCGCTTCGAGGACGAGATGGACACACTGTTGCGTCTGGGGAGCGAGACGCTCGACGAGATCGAGGCAGCGCTGGCGCGTCTGGGCATCGACGCCGACGCCGAGCGCACCGGTGAACTCGACATCGCCAACGCCGACTGGCAGGTCGACGACCTTCGGGAGATGTCCTCGGCGGCAGCATTTCTCGGCAAGGAGATGCCGTTGCTGCCGGGGCCGCAGGCGCGTGCGCGGGTGAACTCGCCGATGGTCAAGGCCGCGCTCTTCGACCCCGAGGTGATCATGCTCGACCCCGCGAAACTCGCCTGGGGGCTGGCTGCGGCCGCCGAGCGGCTGGGGGTACGCATCTACGAACACACCGAGGTGTCCGGGCTGCGTCGCGAGAACGACCGCATGCGCGCGCGAACCGGATTCGGTGACGTCGTCGCCGATCGCGTCGTCCTGGCGACCTCGGCGAGTCCGTCTCTTGTGCGCCGACTTCGGCCCTACACGGTTCCGGTATGGGATTACGCCCTGATGACCGAGCCCCTCGACGCCGAGCGTCGGGCAGCGCTGGGTTGGGCCGGGCGCGAGGGTCTGGCCGATTGTGGTCCACGCTTCCATTACTTCCGCTTGACCGCCGACGATCGGATTCTGTTCGGCGGCTGGGACGCGCTCTACCACTACGGTTCCGATGACTCGCGACGTCATGAATACGAGCCCGCCGAGTTCGCGTTGCTCGCCGAACACCTGCTGCAGATGTTCCCGCAGCTCGAGGGCGTCCGCGCCAGTCACACCTGGGGTGGTGTGATCGACACCTGCTCACGATTCTGTGCTTTCTGGGACCGCTCACACGGTGGTCGGGTGGTCACCACGGTCGGCTTCACCGGGCTCGGCGTCGGGGCCTCACACTTCGCCGCGGCGACCGCACTCGATCTCGTCGACGGTCTGGCGACCGAGCGGACATCTCTGAAGATGGTGCGCTCCAAGCCGATTCCGTTCCCGCCGGAACCGCTGCGATGGACCGGGATCACGCTGACCCGCCACCAACTGGCCCGCAGCGAGCGTCGCGAGGGCAAGCGAGGTGCATGGTTGGCCGCGATGGACAAGGTCGGGCTCGGCTTCGACAGCTGATACATGGACGCCGATCAACCGATCTGATAGGTCCCGGTCGCTCGCGCCACGAGTGTGCCGCTGGTGGCTCCGAGCAGGTCGACGGTGCAGTGGCACAGCCGTTTTCCGTTGTGAAGACGGTCGGCGACAATGCGGAGATCCTCGGCCTGTAGGGGCCGCAGGAAGTTGACCGACATCGAGGTCGTCACGCCACGCAGCTTGTCCGGAATCTCGCGACCGGCCCATGCCGCCGCCATGATGCCGACATCGGCGCATGCGCCCAGCGCGCCGCCGTGCACCATCTCGCCGACGGTGGTCAGTTCGTGCCGAAAGGGCATCCGGAGCTCTGCTCGGCCGTCGCCGATCGACTCGAGGGTGATGCCGAGGGCGACGACGAACGGTGAGGTCGGGATCAGCTCCCGCATCACCGCGGAGCCGTCGGTCGGCGCAGGCTCTGGGTGTCTCGGTCCCGGGTGTGTCGGCTCGGTGGGTGTGGCCGAATCGGTGGTGGTCATGAGTCCTCCAGTAAAACTAGTCTGACTACGTATACGTAGTAGTACTACAATTAGCACATGACCTCGCTCCTGGACGAGCCCCGCGATCGCCGACGACGCCGCACTCGCGCCGCCATTCTCGATGCTGCCGCAGAGTTGTTTGCGCAGAACGGTTTCCGGGCGACCTCGGTCGATGGGATCGCCGAGCGCGCCGACATCGCACTGACCACCCTCTACGGCAACTTCGG
>NZ_MVPX01000134.1:0-9297 GCF_002043085.1 Gordonia sp. i37
GGGGGGGGAGCCGCTGGCGTTTCGGCTGCTCGGGCTCAGCGACGTCGACGAGTCGGCGGCGCCCGCGGTGGTGGTGGCGCGCACCGAGATCGCCGACCGGCTGCGTGCTGTCGTCGAGATGGTCATCGACGCGATCGTCGGCAGGCCGGGTGGCGGCGCCGCACGTCGGTCGCCGGCACGGCGCACCCGGATTCGGCGGGCGGTGGTGGTCGCGTGGGCCGGGCTCAACGGGCTGCTCGCGCTCGGCGGGCGGGGGCTCGTCGAGGAGTCGGAGGCCGGCGATCTGATCGACGAGGCGGTGCGCCTGTACCTCGCTCGGATCGACGAGGTGCTCGACGCGTGAGGGTTATCCGATGACGAAGGAGTCGAACCAACGTCGGATCAGCGTCGCCGCGAGTGGCGCGGTGATCGTCTGTGCGGCAGCGACATCGGCGGCGACGGAGGCCGGTGCCCCGGGACCGAGGGCGGCGACGAGTTCACCGCGGTAGTCCTCGACGTCGAGCCATGCGCGCAGCAGATCGGTGTCGACCTCGAGGTGGAACTGGACCCCGTAATGCGGTCCGTGGCGGTACAGCTGATTCTCGTATCGCTGCGAGCCGGCCAGTCGGGTCGCTCCGTCGGGGAGTGTGAACGTGTCGTAATGCCAGTGCATCGCCGGGAACGTCGATTCGGTGATCGCCGAGAACACCGGGTCGGTGCGAGCGTCGTCGGTGAGCGTCACCTCGGCGACACCGACCTCGCCGGCCGGCCCGGTGAACACGCGCGCCCCCAGCGCGCGGGCGAGTAGCTGTGATCCGAGGCAGACACCCCAGATCGGGACGTCGGCGGCCACCGCCGCGGTGAGGAAGGCGATCTCGGTGTCGATCCACGGCAGTGTGGCGCCGTCGTTGGCACTCATCGGGCCGCCCATCACGAGGATGCCGGCGAAGTCCCGGGGATCGGTCGGCAACTCCTCTCGCCAGGTGCGCACGGTACGGACGTCGGCGAGGCCGGCCAGTCCGGCGCCGTAGGTTCCCGGCGATTCGCATTCGGCATGGCGCAGTTCGAGAATCGTCGGCCGGGTCATGACGAGGCAGACGTGGTGTCGCCCGAGCGCGGCACCACGAGTACGGGCGCTGTGGTCCAGCGCAGGATGCGGGCTGCGGTACTGCCCAGGAACACCCGGTTCTCGGCGCCGAGGTGACCCGAGCCGACCGCCACGAGATCGTTGTCATCCCACTGCAGATTGTCGAGGGCCTCGTCGAGCGTGGGTCCGTCGGCGACGAGCACCTCGATGTCGAGGTCGGAGTCGACGGTGGCCCGCGTCTTCTCCAGCAGATCCCGGACCACCTCGACGCGACGCGCACGCGCACTGCGCGAGACGTCGTCGTCGAAGGGCGACTCCAGCGAGACCAGGGAGACCAGACGCAGATCCAGGTGCGCCTGTTCGGCGAATGCCAGCGCGAAGGGCAGGGGATTGCTGGTGGTGGGCTTGACCGGCACCGCAACGGTGACCATGTCGAGGGCGACCCCGGTCCGGTCGGCGTACCCGCGTGGGGCGAGCGCCACCGGTAGCGGTGCCGAGTGCAGCAATTCGGTGCTGACCGTACCCAGCGTGTGCCGGCTGATCAGCCCATCCCCGGTACCGCCGACCACGATCATCTCGGCGCGGGCCTGCTGGGCCAGACCGATGAGACCGTCGGTGAACGACTCGTCGACCACCACCACCGTGCGTGTCTCGATGTCGTCGGGGATGCGTGCGGCGCCTGCGGCCAGCCAGGTAGCGGCCTGGTTCTCCAGTCGAGCCTGATACTGCTCGACGCCGGGGTGTCCGTCGTAGGGGACGGGGTGGACCACGCACACGAGATCGATGGCCGCACCGGTCTTCCGGGCGATCGCGACCGCGAGGGCGATACCGTCATCGCCCGACGGCGTGGCGAGATAGCCGACGGTCAGCCTCGGGCGTGCGGGGGAGTCAGTAGACATCGGGAACCTTCACTTCGGTCGTGGCGGTCAGTGTCTTGCCCTGGAAGAACTCTCGGCGTTGGGCGAAGCAGGCCAACATGAGCGGGATGCCGAGCACCAGCATGCCGACGCCGAGGATGAACACGCCGCCGACCGGGCCGACCGAGGTGTAGCCGTAGTCGGGGTTGAACATGTCGATGGCGCTCTTGAGAAACGCCCATGTCATCGCGATGCCGCCGAGGAGTGGGAACAGACCGCGCATGAAGAAGTTGCGGGCGGAGTCGAACAGCGTCCGCCGGAAGTACCAGACCGAGGAGTAGGCGGTGATGCCGTAGTAGAACGCCACAGCGAGTCCGAGCGAGGCGATCGAGTCGGCCAATGTGTTCTGGCTTGCGATGGACAGGACGAGGTAGAAGGCCAACGCCGAGATGCCCATCACCGCGGTGCCGAACGCCGGTGTCATGTAGCGCGGGTGGATCTTCGCGAAGCGATCCGGGATCGCCTTGTACACCGCCATCGACAGGCTGCCCCGGGCGGTCGGCAGGATCGTCGACTGGGTCGAGGAGATGGCCGAGACGCTCACCGTCAGCAGCAGTGCGGCGGCGAGGATGCCGCCGGCCACCGGTTTGCCGAGAATCGTCAGCACGTCGTCGGCGTTCTCGGGGTTGTTGAGTCCGATACCGGTGTCGCCGAAGCCGGCGAAAGCCTGGACCGCATAGGCCACGAGTACATACGTCGCGACAAGGATCAGGCAGGTGATCACCGCGGCCCGGCCGGGCGTCTTCTCCGGATCCTTGGTCTCCTCGCCCACGGCCAGGCAGGCATCCCACCCCCAGTAGATGAAGATGCACAGGATCACCGCGGCCGCGATCTCGGATTGGCTCAGTCCGCTGGGCCAGAGCCAGCTCCACTCCGGTGAGATCGCTTGCGGGCCGGCATGTCCCGTGCCGACCTTGACCAGCGCGATGACACTCGCGAGGATCAGGACGCCGAACTGGATGAACATCAGGGCCGAGAGCAATCGCTCGCTGATGACGATGCCCCGGATACTCACCCAGGTCATCCCTGCGATGAACAGACAACCGAGCAGCACCTTGACCCATAAGGTGTCGGCGAGGGTCTCCAGGCCGAGGAATTTGAGCAGATACACCGCGGCGATCTCGGCGACGTTGGCCAGCACGATGATGGCCGACACGGCCAGCCCCCATCCGCCGATCCAACCGACCCACGGGCCGAACGCCTTGGTTCCCCAGGTGAAGGTCGTTCCGCAGTCCGGGGTGTCCTTCGCCAGTTCGCGGTAGGCGAACGCCACCAGCAACATCGGGATGAAGGCGACGACGAACATCGCCGGCGCCTTGGTGTGGACCGCGGCCACCACATACCCCAACGTGGCCGCCAGGCTGTAGGCCGGCGCCACCGCCGACAGCCCGATGATCACATTGCCGACGAGGCCGATGGAACCGGCTCGTAAACCCTTGTCGCCCTGGATCTCGGCGTGAACGCTTTCGGTCAATGTCTTGCTCCCACTCATGTCCGTGTGCTGGAGACAGAGTAGGGTTTCCGTCATCAGCGCGCAGCGTGATGACGGAATTAGTGACAACAATCCAGAATTATCATGGAATCCGTCGTGAACGGGATGTTTGTCGGATGTTTCACCACTCGCAGACCGCCATCGCCGCAGGCCCCTCGGCGTCGTCGGTCGCCACCGCCCGGGTGCCGGAGGTGACGGTGCAGTGTGCGACCTCGCCGCCGGAGATGAACACCACACGGTGCGTGTGCCGGCGGTCGTCGGTGGGGGGCAGGGTCAACGAGCCTGTCCATTGATCGGCCTGCGAGTCGTGATCGGTGAGCTTCACGTCGAACTGATGTCGTGGTCGGCCGTTCGCGTCGTACCAGAGCAACTGCTCGTTGACCTCCTCGTCGGAGGCGATTGTGATGGTCAGGGGTGTCGAAGGAGATTGGGGCGAAGGAGATTGGGGCGCAGACGGATTCGTGAGATCCGTCGATGCCGCCACCGGCGGCGGGGTGAGGCCCGCGGCTAGGCACGCCACCGATACGACGGCGAGGACGAGGAGTAGGACGAGCGGATGCGGGCGGGCGATCAGGTGAGTCATGATCGATTGGACGCAGCGGACGCCGGATCGGTTCCGGCGGGTCGCGGGTTGTCCACAGGCAGTTGCGGTGCGGTCGGCACGGACCGGTTGTGCATCATGCTTGTCGCCGTGAACCGGGAGGCGACTTACCATGACAACCGTGACCACCGAGATCCTGGGCCTGCCGCACGGCAGCGGTCTGACGTACGCGGACCTGGAGTCCATGCCCGATGACGGCTGGCGCTACGAGCTTCTCGACGGGGTCCTGATCGTGAGTCCGGCCCCTACGCCTCGGCACCAGCGAGTCGTGGCGAGGCTGCACCTGCTGCTACATGCCGCGTGTCCGCCGGACCTCGAGGTGTTGTTCGCCCCGCTGGATGTGGTGCTCGCCGAGGACACCTGCCTGCAGACGGATCTCCTCGTGGCGCCCCGGTCGGCGTTCGCCGAGACCAACCTCCCACAGGCGCCGACGCTCGCGATCGAGGTCGCGTCGCCGTCGACGCGAGGAGTGGACATGCTGCTGAAGAAGGACAGGCTCCGGCGGGGCGGGTGCGCGCACTATTGGGTCGTCGATCCCGCTGTACCGACCTCGATCACCACCTGGTCGCTGGTCGACGCGGCCTACGTCGATTCCGGCACGGCCGTCGGCGAGGAATGTCTCGCGGTGACCGCGCCGTTCGCCGTCGACATCGTGCCGGCCGACCTCGTCGACTGAATCGGCACCCCGGCCTCGTCCGACAATTCAGGCCCGCACCGGAAGGGTGCGGGCCTGAATCGGGGCTGCAGAGGTGGCTTGTGTCCCGCTGCGAAACGGTCAGCTGCGAAAAGGTCAGCGCGAGAACATGAGTGCGCGCTTGACCTCCTGGATCGCCTGGGTGACCTGGATGCCACGCGGGCAGGCGTCGGTGCAGTTGAAGGTGGTGCGGCAGCGCCACACGCCGTCGATGTCGTTGAGGATGTCGAGACGCTCGACGGCGCCCTCGTCACGACTGTCGAAGATGAAGCGGTGTGCGTTGACGATCGCTGCCGGGCCGTAATAGCTGCCCTCGTTCCAGAACACCGGGCAGCTGGTGGTGCAGCACGCGCACAGGATGCACTTGGTGGTGTCGTCGAAACGGGCGCGGTCGGCCGCGGACTGGATGCGCTCACGGGTCGGCTCGTTGCCGCTGGTGATCAGGAACGGTTTGATCGCCCGGTAGGCGTCGAAGAACGGCTCCATATTGACCACGAGATCCTTCTCCACCGGAAGCCCCTTGATGGGCTCGATGGTGATGGTGATCTCCTTGTTCTTGTCCTTCGGGAGCAAGTCCTTCATCAGCAGCTTGCAGGCGAGCCGGTTCACGCCGTTGATGCGCATGGCGTCCGAGCCGCACACCCCGTGGGCACAACTGCGCCGGAAGGTGAGCGTGCCGTCGAGGTAGCCCTTCACATAGAGCAACAGGTTCAGGAGGCGGTCGGTCGGCAGGGCCGGGACGCGGAAGCTCTCGAAACCCTGTGCGTCGGGGTTCTCCGGGTTGAACCGGTAGATCTTCAGCGTCACCATCGTCGCCTCGTCCGGAACCGCGGGCAATGGCGGATCGTCGGACGAGGGAGCCGGATTCTCCATGGTCACTGTCATCAGTACTTACGCTCCATCGGCTCGTAGCGGGTCTGGATGACGGGCTTCCAATCCAGCTCGATGTCGCTGAGCAGATCGTCGCCCTTCTTGTAGGCCATCGTGTGCCGCATGTAGTTGACGTCGTCGCGGTTGGGATAGTCCTCGCGGGCGTGGCCGCCACGCGACTCCTTGCGGTTCAGCGCGCCGACCACGGTGACCTCGGCCATCTCCAGCAGGAAGCCGAGTTCGATGGCCTCGAGCAGATCGGAGTTGAACCGCTTGCCCTTGTCGTGCACACGGATGTGGGCGTAGCGCTCCTTGAGCGCATGGATGTCGGTGAGCGCCTGCTTGAGGGTCTCCTCGGTGCGGAACACCGACGCATTGGCGTCCATCGAGGCCTGCAACTCGGTCCGGATGTCGGCGACCCGCTCGTGTCCGTGCTCGGACAGGATCGTCTCGAGCCACGCGTCGACCATCGCGGTCGGGTTCTCCGGCAGCTCGGTGAGCTCGGCGGAGTTGGCGTACTCCGCGGCGGCGATCCCGGCCCGACGACCAAAGACGTTGATGTCGAGCAGCGAGTTGGTGCCCAGGCGGTTGGCGCCGTGCACCGACACGCACGCGCACTCACCGGCGGCGTAGAGGCCATGGACCACATCGGTCGCGTTGCGCAGGACCTGACCTTCGATGGTGGTGGGGATGCCGCCCATCACGTAGTGGCAGGTCGGGAACACCGGCACCCATTCGGTCACCGGGTCGACGCCGAGGTAGGTGCGGGCGAACTCGGTGATGTCGGGGAGCTTCTCGTTGAGGACGTCCTCGCCGAGGTGCGTCACGTCGATGTAGACGTAGTCCTTGTTCGGGCCGGCGCCCCGGCCTTCGAGGACCTCGAGGACCATCGACCGCGCGACGATGTCGCGAGGTGCAAGGTCCTTGATGGTGGGGGCGTAGCGCTCCATGAAGCGTTCGCCGTCCACGTTGCGCAGGATGCCGCCCTCGCCGCGGACCGCCTCGGAGATGAGGATGCCCAGCCCGGCCAGGCCGGTCGGATGGAACTGGTGGAACTCCATGTCCTCCAACGGAAGTCCCTTGCGGAACACGATGCCCATGCCGTCACCGGTGAGGGTGTGGGCGTTGGAGGTTGTCTTGTACATACGACCCGAACCGCCGGTCGCGAAGATGATCGACTTGGCGTGGAAGACGTGGATCTCGCCGGTGGCGAGCTCGTAGGCGACGATCCCGGTGGCGACGGGCTCGCCGGCCTCGTTCTCGCTGAGGCAGAGATCGAGCGCGTAGTACTCGTTGAAGAACTCGACGTCGTGCTTGACGCAGTTCTGATACAGCGTCTGCAGGATCATGTGGCCGGTGCGGTCGGCGGCGTAACACGCACGCCGGACCGGTGCCTTGCCGTGATCGCGGGTGTGGCCACCGAAACGTCGCTGATCGATACGGCCCTCGGGGGTGCGGTTGAACGGCAGACCCATCTTCTCCAGGTCGAGCACCGCGTCGATGGCCTCCTTGGCCATGATCTCGGCGGCGTCCTGATCGACGATGTAGTCACCACCCTTGACGGTGTCGAAGGTGTGCCACTCCCAGTTGTCCTCCTCGACGTTGGCCAGCGCGGCACACATGCCGCCCTGCGCCGCGCCGGTGTGGCTGCGGGTGGGATAGAGCTTTGTGAGCACAGCGGTGCGGGCGCGGGGGGCGGCCTCGATCGCCGCGCGCATCCCGGCGCCGCCGGCACCGACGATCAGGACGTCGTAGCGGTGTTCCTGCATGTGTTTCGAATCTCCTGGAGTCGACGAGGGCGGGGCGTCAGAGACGAGAGTCCGTGGCGTCAGTTGACGCTGTTGACGTCAAAGGTCAGAAGCGCGTAGGTACCGAGCACCAGCACGAGGATCATCGAGATCCCGAGCAGCACGTTGAGCCAGAACCGGGTGGAGTCCTTGCGCGAGTAGTCGGCGATGACGGTGCGCACACCGTTGCCGCCGTGCAACTGGGCCAGCCACAGCATCGTCAGGTCCCAGATCTGCCAGAAGGGTTCCTTCCACCGCGCCGCCACGAAGGAGGCGTCGATGCGGTGCACACCGTTGTCCCAGGCCAACATGATGAACATGTGCCCGATGGTCAGGATGATCAGCGCCAGGCCGGAGAAGCGCATGAACAGCCACGCGTACTTCTCGAAGTTGCCGCCCTTGCGGGCACGCGGCGCGCGCGGATTGTCGAGGCTGGCCGGCCGGTCGTAGTCGGTGCCGAGCGTCTTGGCCAGGTGTGGGAAGGATGCGGTCATCGGTGATCTCTCCTAGAACGAGTGCTCGATGAGAATCTGCAGGAGCCGCACCGCCGCGGCGGCGAAGACGATCACGAACAGCGTGAGGATCGTCCACAGCATCTGCCGCTGGTACTTGGCGCCCTTCGACCAGAAGTCGACAAGGATGATGCGCACGCCGTTGAGGGCGTGGTACAGCACACAGGCGACGAGACCGATCTCCATGAGGCCGATGATCGGCGTCTTGTAGGTCTCGATGATCTCGGAATACTTGTTCGGATCGATCCGGATGACCGCGGTGTCCAGAACGTGGACGAACAGGAAGAAGAAGATGGTGACACCGGTGATCCGGTGGAGCACCCACGACCACATCCCGGGGTCGCCTCGATAAAGAGATCGCTTGCGCACCGGGTCGGGTGCGGTGTCGGTCGGGGTGCTCATTGCGAAATCGGCCTCCAACATCGTCGATGGACTCTGGTGGCAGCCTGCATCTTCAGGCTCCACCACGGACCCATGCAACAGACTCTAAACCTATGCTGAGGGTGGTCGAAAACTGCCCGAACAGATTTGGGCGACAAGAGATTCCGACTTAGGTTTGCCTTACCATTGCTTCGACGATGTGCCGGTGAGTGTGATCCGGCCCCGCACTGTTCACCGGGAGTTTGCCCTGTCTGCTGAAATCGATTGGAAGATGTTGCGCCACAAGGCGAATGAGATGATCGCCCGCGCCTATGCGCCCTACTCCCGCTTCCCGGTCGGTGCTGCCGGGCTCACCGTCGAGGGCGATATGGTGGCCGGTGGCAATGTGGAAAATGTCTCATACGGACTCGGTGTCTGCGCCGAGGTCTCGTTGGTGTCGGCACTGATCGGATCGGGCCGATCACGACTGCGTGCGGTGAGCGTCTGCGACTCGCGTGGGGTGGTGCTGATGCCGTGCGGACGGTGCCGACAGGTGCTCTGGGAGTTCGGCGGGGCGGATCTGCTCGTCGACCATGCCGACGGGCCCCTGCGGCTCGCCGAATTGTTGCCGTACGCATTCGGGCCCGACGATCTCGGCGCCGGAACCCTCGACAGCGACGGAACCCTCGACAGCGACGGAGGGCGGCGATGAACCCCGAGATCATCGATGCGATCTCGGTGATCGCCACCAAACGCGACGGCGGTTCGCTGAGCGACGGCCAGATCCGGTGGGTGGTCGACGGCTACACGCGGGGATCGGTCGCGCCGGAGCAGATGTCGGCGTTGCTGATGGCGATCGTGCTGCGCGGCATGGACCGTCGTGAGATCGCCACCTGGACGCAGGCGATGATCGACAGCGGGCGGCGCGCGGACTTCGGCGATCTGCGCCGCGACGGTCGGCCGCTTCGCACCGTCGACAAGCATTCCACCGGCGGGGT
>NZ_MVPX01000135.1:0-4145 GCF_002043085.1 Gordonia sp. i37
TGCGCCGCGACGGTCGGCCGCTTCGCACCGTCGACAAGCATTCCACCGGCGGGGTGGGGGACAAGATCCCCCTGCCGCTCGCGCCCCTGGTGGCCTCGTATGGTGTTGCGGTGCCCCAACTGTCGGGCCGAGGCCTCGGGCACACCGGCGGCACGCTGGACAAGCTGGAGTCCATCTCGGGATGGCGTGCGGACCTGTCGATGGACGAGATACTCAGCCAGCTCGAGGCGGTGGGTGCGGTGGTCTGCGCGGCGAGTCCCGACCTTGCACCCGCCGATCGTCTGCTCTATGCGTTGCGGGACATCACCGGCACCGTCGCATCGATCCCGTTGATCGCCAGCTCGATCATGAGCAAGAAGATCGCCGAGGGCACCGGCGCGCTGGTGCTCGACGTCAAGGTCGGCTCGGGGGCGTTCCTTCCCGAACTCGACTCCGCCCGCGAACTCGCGACCACCATGGTCGAGCTCGGACATCGCGCCGGGGTGGCGACCTCGGCGCTGCTGACCGACATGGACACCCCGCTCGGACGCTGCGCGGGCAACGCCGTCGAGGTCGCCGAATCGCTCGAGGTGCTCGCCGGCGGCGGGCCCGCCGACGTCGTCGAGCTGACGGTGGCCCTGGCGCGGGAGATGCTCGCCGCAGCCGGGATCTCCGACGTCGACCCTGCCGACCATCTGCGCAACGGCCGCGCCATGGACTCCTGGCGCGCGATGATCGCCGCGCAGGGCGGCGACCCGGATGCACCGCTGCCGCGGGCCCGGCACACCGATGTCGTCGTCGCCGAGACGTCGGGTCGTGTGCGACGGCTGGATGCGCGAGCGGTCGGCGACGCCGCCTGGCGACTGGGTGCCGGGCGGTCGGTGCCCGGTGAGGCCGTGCAGTCCGAGGCCGGGGTGCAATGGCACACGCGTCCCGGAGAGTTCGTCGAGGCGGGTGCGGCGCTGTTCACGCTGCACACCGCAACACCGGAACGGTTCGGTCCCGCGCGGGCGGCGTTGGTCGGGGCGGTCGACATTGCCGCCGAGCCGAACTCCGGCGGCCCCGGTGCCGAACTCGATCCCGCTGATGTCGCCCGGCCGCTGGTGATCGAACACGTTAGGTTCGGATCATGACGTCGATGCCGCCGCGTTCCCCGCTCGATCCCGCTGCCCTGACCCTCGCGCCCAAGGTGCTGTTGCACGATCACCTCGACGGCGGCCTGCGGCCGTCGACCGTGTTGGAGTTGGCCCGTGAGACCGGTTACGACGAGCTACCGGCGGAGACGGCCGACGACCTCGCGGTGTGGTTCCGTGACGCGGCAGACAGTGGTTCGTTGGAGCGCTATCTGGAGACCTTCGCCCACACCGTGGGCGTCATGCAGACAGTCGGTGCGCTCGAGCGGGTCGCGGCCGAATGTGTGGAGGACCTCGCCGCCGACGGCGTCGTCTACGCCGAGGTCCGCTACGCTCCCGAACAGCACCTCGAGCGTGGGCTGGAGCTCGACGAGGTCGTCGAGGCGGTGTTGCGCGGGTTCGCCCAGGGCGAGCGGACCGCCGCGGGGTCCGGTCGCCCGATCGCCGTGCGGTGCCTGGTCACCGCGATGCGCCACGCTGCGCGCTCCCGTGAGATCGCCGAACTGGCTGTGCGGTATCGCGATCGCGGGGTGGTGGGGTTCGACATCGCCGGTGCCGAGGCCGGTCACCCGCCGAGTCGCCATCTCGACGCCTTCGAGTACATGCGGGCAAACTGCGCACCGTTCACCATCCATGCGGGCGAGGCGTTCGGGCTGCCGTCGATCCACGAGGCGATCGGTTTCTGTGGTACCGACCGGCTCGGACACGGGGTGCGGGTGATCGACGACATCACCCTGCCGCCCGGCGCGCGACCCGATGATGATTCGTTTCCCGGTGCCGAACTAGGTTTGATCGCGAATATCGTGCGCGACAAGCGGATTCCGCTCGAGCTGTGCCCGAGTTCGAACGTGCAGACCGGTGCGGTGGCGTCGCTGGCGCAGCATCCGTTCAACGTTCTGGCCCGGCTGCGTTTCCGCGTCACCGTCAACACCGACAACCGGCTCATGAGCGACACCACCATGAGCAAGGAGTTCGCGAAACTCTCCGACCAATTCGGTTACGGCTGGGCCGATTTCGAGCGATTCACGGTCAATGCGATGAAATCGGCGTTCATCCACTTCGACGAGCGGCTGGCGTTCATCGACGACGTCATCAAGCCCGGCTACGCGGTGCTGCTGCAGGGCTGAGGCCCGCGGCAGCCCTTCCGGGTGATGTTGTGCCCGCAATCCGGGCACAAGATCACCCGGAACCGGCGCCGACGGGGATCGGTCACCGCTTCTTGACGAGCCGATCCTCGAACTCGTGCTCGAGGGCCCGCCACGCCTCGGCCTCGTTGTCGAACGGGGGGCTCGGCGCCATCCGCTTGGGGTCGGGGTTGGTGGCGTAGTCGACGAACCAGCCCAGTGGGGTCGTCGAGCCCAGCGCTTCGGCCACCGAGTCGTCACCGGCGTAATCGGCTGCGTCGGTGAACAATTCGACCGCCAACTCCAGTTGATTGCGATCGATGCGCCGGGGACCGTCGGTGATGTCCTCGACGAGGCCGGGCAGCACGTAGACGTTGTCGTCGATGACGTCGAACTCCAGGGAGCCGTCGGTCGCGGCGACGCGGACCTCGTCGAACGTCGACACACCCGAGAGGTCATGAGAGTTGTCCTCGGCGAGGAACTTCGACAGCGCGCGCGGGGAGGCGAAAACGAAGATCTTGCCGTCGTCACCGAGGAACACCGGATCGTCACCGAGGTAGCACCGCAACGAGAGGAACTCACCGGTGCCGGTCACGATACGAATCGGGTCGATGCCCACCGACGCCCAGAAATCGTCGTCGTCGATTTCGTCGTCGGTGTCCTCTTCTTCCTCGTCGTCGGTGCCGTCGGCGAGATCGGTCTCGGAATCGTCCGACTCGGTGTCGGCGTCGCCGACGAGGTCGAGATCCTCGTCGGGCTCGTCCTCGTCCTCGGCGGAGGCGGCCGCCTCGAGTTCGGCCTCGGCGGTGGTCACCGCTGCCTTGTCGACCTCGGGTGTGCTGATCACCTCGTCGATCGCGTCGAGCACGTTGTCCCAGTGCTTGGCGATGAGCCGGCCGATGCGCACCCACAGGTCGGTGCCGTCGCGGCCCTCGAAGTTGCGGGTGCCGGTGGTCACCGCACCGAGGATCGGGTTGCCGTTGAAGAACTTGGTGATGACGGTCAGCTCGCAGACCTCGCCGAGGATGCGCACGATCTCCAGTGCGTCCTCGAGTTCGGCGATCACCTCCGGTGTCGGGTCCTCGGCGGCCAGTTCGGGGACGCCCACCAGGTCATAGGAATGGCGGTCGTCGGGGACCAGCTCGTCGGCCTGCAGACCCTTGACGGTCTCCCAGGCAGGGTGCTCGACGAGATCGTTGTCGTCGTCGGTGCGGATGAAGGCGACCAGCTCGGCAACGCTGCCGAAGACGTAGAGGTCCTCGTCGAGTCCGAGGAATGCCTCCCACTCGTCGTCGCCCTCCCGCCAGCGGGGTGCCCACAGCGTGAAGCTGTTTCCGTCGGTCAGTCCGAGCTCGATGGGGACAATGTCTCCGGCCATGACGTCACAGCGTAGCGATCGCGCCTGTGAGCGCCATACCGGCCCCACGACGGGCAGGTGAACTTCTGCATCGACACTCATCGCGGACGGTAGAACCCCTGAAATCCCTGGCCGGCATTCGTCGTCCGCAGCGGTGAGACCTGTACGGGATCCCCGGCCTCCACGAGCTGATTGTTACCCACGTACATCGCGACGTGTCCGTCCCAGACCGCGAGGTCACCGGGCATCAGATCGGCTTGGGCCACCGCGAATCCGGCGGTGTCCTGCTCCTGGGCCAGGCGCGGCAGTTCCAGGCCGGCCTGCCGATAGGCCCACTGGGTCAGGCCGCTGCAGTCGAAACCACTGGGATCGGTGCCGCCCCACACGTAGGGCACGCCCTGCTGGCTCAATGCCGCACGCACCGCTGCGGCGGCGCGCTCGTTCGGGGCGTAGGCGATCGACCCGTCGGGCAGGGTGATCGCGACCCCGCCGTCGGGGACCCCACCCTCGGCGGGTCGTCCACCGGGGCCGCCGGTACGGGCGGGCGCGTCG
>NZ_MVPX01000136.1:0-9492 GCF_002043085.1 Gordonia sp. i37
CCGCCACGCCACGGCCGACGTGATCGATCGCCAGCGGTAGCAGTACCGCGAGTCCGGTGGGGGTGAACAGATCGGCACCGAGGGCGCGGGCAGCCCGATCGAACGAGTCCATCAGCGACTCGAGCTGACGGGCGGCGCCGTGCACCCGCTGGGCTGCGGACTGCGTCAACGTCACGATCTGCGCGTCGTCACCGCTGATCGCGGTGGTGCGTCCGGCGGTCACCGCCGACGCCGCCTGGGCGGCCTCGGCGCCGCGCCCCTGCCATTCGGTGCCGAGTCTGACTGCGGCGGCGATTGCGTCGTCGCGGGTCGATGCCAGATCCGGAGCGAGGGCGGCGATGGCACTGACCGGATCGTCACCCGGCAGCACACCGGTTCCCAACGCTGTCACCAGGATTCGTAGCGGAGCGATCAACAGGTCGGCCGATGTCATCAGGCGTCCACCTCCGCGACGGGCCCACCGGCGATCGACAAGGTCGCGGCCGACATGTCGTCGATGCCGGTGTACGCGGCCGCCGCAGCGGCACTTTCGCCGGACAGGGCCAGGTGCCGGCCGGCGACGGCGTTCAGTCGGGCGCGCCTGCTGTCGAGGACCCGACCCAGCGTGGTGAGGAAGTCCGCGCCGATCAGCCCGAAGGTCAGCGCGAGGGGTGTGAGGTCGGTGGCGACCGCGTGGGCGCCGATCCGGGCCGCGGTACCCGCCTCGCCGGCGGCATGGGCGGACAGCGCCGCGGGGGATACGGAGAGTTGTTCGATCATGCAGATTTGGACGCAACGGCCGGCGCTCTGGTTCCATCGAATCGCCGACCCGTGCGGCGAGGCCCGATGAGTCCGGTCACGAGGCCGCAGCAACCGCCGCCCACTATGGTTTCCCCATGCCGGTTCACCCCCAGCCCGAACACCCTGTGCCCGAACAATCCGAACCCGAACGACCCGGGTCCGAGAGCGCCCAGGCCGGGCGAACGTTGCCCGTGCAGGTCGTCGATCATCCATTGGCCGCAGCGCGACTGACGACGATGCGCGACAAGGGCACCGACAACGCGGCCTTCCGAGCCGCGCTGTCGGACCTGACGCAGATGCTCGTGTACGAGGCGTTGGCGGATGCGCCGAGCGAGCAGGTGACCATCCAGACACCCATCACCACGTGCCCCGGCTCGCGACTTGCCAAGCCGCCGTTGCTCGTTCCGGTGCTGCGGGCAGGCTTGGGCATGGTCGAGCAGGCGCATGCGATGGTGCCCGAGGCGCTCGTCGGATTCGTCGGCGTGGCCCGCGACGAGGCGACCGCCAAACCGGTGCCCTACCTCGAATCGCTGCCCGACGATCTCGCCGGTCAGCCGGTGTTCGTGCTCGACCCGATGTTGGCGACCGGCGGGTCGATGTTGCACACCATCGAACTCCTGGTTGCACGCAACGCCACCGACATCACCGTGCTGTGTGTGGTGGCCGCACCCGAAGGTGTTGCGGCGCTGGAGAAGTCGGGCCATCCGGTGCGCCTGGTGGTGGGGGCCGTCGACGACGGTCTCAACGAGGCGTCCTACATCGTGCCGGGCCTGGGCGACGCCGGCGACCGCCAGTTCGGTCCGCGCTGACCGCGCCCCGCGCAGGACTCAGGTGGCCACCGCCGACCACCGGCCCTGGTGGCGGCGCACCGTGACCGGGTGATCGAAGCAGGTGCTGATCGTCGCCGACGTCAGGGTCGCCTCCACGGTGCCCGCGGCAACCACCTTCCCCTCCCGCAGCAGCATCGCGTGCGTGGTGCTCGCAGGAAGATCCTCGAGGTGATGGGTGACCAGCACGCTGGCGAGATCGGCGACGTCGCCGCGCAGCCGATCGATCGCCGACAGCAGTTTCTCGCGGGCTGCGAGATCGAGGCCGGTGGCCGGCTCGTCGAGCAGCAGCAACGCCGGACGCGGCATCAGCGCCCGCGCGATCAGCGTGCGACCACGTTCGCCCTGACTCATGACCGGCCACAACGAATCCCGGCGCTCGCTCATCCCCAGCATCTCCAACAATTCGTCGGCGCGGGCATGTTCGTCGTCGGTGTAGTCGTGGCGCCGGTCCAGTTCGGGGGTGTTGGTCAGTCCGGTCAGGACCACATCGTGCGCCGAGATCGGCACGTCGATGCGCCAGCGCGGATCGACATGCCCGATGTGGGTGCGCAATTCGCGCATGTCGACGCGACCCAGGCGTTTGCCGAGCACGTCGACGACCCCGGTGGTCGGGTGCGAGCGGGCCCCGAGGATCGCCATCAACGTCGACTTGCCCGCGCCATTGGGGCCGAGTAGCGCCCAGTGCTCACCGGGCTGCACGACGAGGTCGACATCGTGCAGCAGGGCCCGGGAACTCCGGATGACATCGATGTGGGAGGCGTCGAGAACGGCGGACATTCGTTCAGTTGTAGACCTCGACCGACGAACCCGGTACGCGGGGGCGTCAGTTCGACGACCAGTACTCCAGCATCGGCTCGGTGGCCAGCGTCGCGCCGTTCTCGGAGATGACCAGCGCCGACGGCGAAACGGTGTAGGTGACCGCGCCGTTGCGCGCCACGTAGGTGGCGCCCACCATCTGCGGATACCCGATCTCGATGGGATTGCCGTCGGCGAGACCCTTGTAATACCAACGCCCGGTCTGGTTGCCGACCTGACAGATCACCACCTGTGATCGGCTGGTGCGGCCGATGACGATCGCCGGATCGTCGGCGGCGTTGCATCGCGGGCCGGACAGGAAGCCCTGCCAGTCGGCGCCCGAGACGGTGGGGTTGGGTCGCACCTGCGGCTGTGTCGTCGTGGTCGGTACGCCCGTCGGACCCGAGGCGCCCCCGGGACCGGTGACCGTACTGGTGACGGTCTGCGTCGAGGCGCTCGCAACCGACGTCGACGCCGAATCGGCCGCCGAATCAGAGGAGTCCGAACCCCGGGTCAGCCAGTACGCGCCGACCCCAGCACCGATCACCACGAGCACACCCACCACGATGGCAGCGATCACCAGCGGCGACGACCACGGTGACCGCGGCGGCGGATAGCCCGGCCCGTATCCCTGCGGAGGCGGCGTCGGGTACCCACCGCCCGACGGGTAACCCTCGCCAGGCGGATAACCACCTGGATCTCCCGGCGGATAGCTCATGGGAACCTCCCTGGGATGCGCGGTGACGATTGGTGCGAACGGTACCGCAGTGACAACCCCGACATTTGTGACCGCGCGGATGTCGGGGCTTTGTCGAATAACAGGGCTTGTCGAGGGTCCGCGATTGTTGGCGGTCAGAGCCTGCCGACGACTGTCGCCAGCAACTCACCCATGTGCGCGGCCGACGCGCGACCCACCTCGAGGACCTCGGCATGATCGAGCGGCTCGCCGGTGATGCCGGCCGCCAGGTTCGTCACCAGTGACACCCCGAGCACCTCGAGTCCGGCGGCGCGTGCGGCGATCGTCTCGTGCACAGTGGACATTCCGACGAGGTCGGCGCCGAGGGTGCGCAGCATGCGGATCTCCGCCGGCGTCTCGTAGTGCGGGCCGGGCAGCCCTGCATAGACGCCGTCGGCGAGCGTGGGGTCGACCTCACGTGCCACCTCGCGCAACCTCGGCGAGTAGGCGTCGACGAGGTCGACGAACTGAGCGCCGACAAGTGGCGAGCGGGCAGTGAGGTTCAGATGATCGGCGATCAGGACCGGTTGGCCGACCGACATGCCGTCGCGGAGCCCGCCCGCTGCGTTGGTGAGCACGATGGTGTGCACACCGGCCGCCGCCGCGGTGCGCACCGGATGAACCACACGCGCGAGGTCATGGCCCTCATAGGCGTGGATGCGTCCGAGCATCAGCAGGACCCGGCGGTCACCGATGTGCACCGACCGGATCGTCCCGCCGTGCCCGGCGGCCTTGGGTGCGGTGAAACCGGGCACCGCCGACATCGGCAGCGTCGCGATCGGTGTGCCGAAGGCATCGGCGGCCGGCGCCCACCCGGATCCCAGGACCAGTGCGACATCGTGCGCGGCACAATCGGTTTCGGTGGCGATGGTGGCGGCCGCCGCGATCGCGGCGGCGTCGGGGTCAAGAGTGGGATCCATATGTCTCACCCTATGACCTCCGATCCGCGCCTGCCCGGCGCCCGGAGCGCGCGTGTGCGCAGGCGATAAGGTCTGCTCATGCCTTTCCTGAGCGCGGAGCCCACCGCCGCCGACGTCGCCGAACTGTTCCTCGGTGCCCCGGGGGTCGAACTCGACGAGACGAATCCGGAGAACCGGTTTGCCCCCGCGTGGATCGAGAAGACGAGCGCGTTGCTCGACGACGCCGTCGCCGGTGGCGCCAAGGCCCTGGTCATCACCGCGACCGGAAAGTTCTTCACCAACGGACTGGATACCGACCACATCGCCGCGCACGCCGCGGAGTTGCCCGCCTATCTGGATTCGGTTCACGCGCTCTACACCAAGGTGCTGACGTTGCCGGTGCCCACCGTGGCCGCGATCAACGGACACGCCTTCGGTGCGGGCGCGATGCTCGCCCTGTGCGCCGACCACCTGATCATGCGCACCGAACGCGGCTACTGGTCGCTCCCGGAAGCGGCGCTCAACATGCCGTTCACCCGGGGGATGGCCGCGCTGCTGCGTACGCGGTTGCCCGAGCGTACGGCCACCGAGGCGATGCTGACGGCCCGCCGCTACGGCGCCGATGACGCCGTCACCGCCGGCATCGTCGACGAGGCCGTGGCCGTCGACGAACTGCTCAACCGGGCCGTCGAGGTCGCGGTGCAGCGGGCCCCGCTGGCCGGGCCCACGCAGACCTTGATCAAGCGTGGGCTGCGACGGCCGCTCTTGGACGACCTCGCGGTGCCGACGCCGCCCGAACTGCTCTGAGCCGACGCAGCGGTGGATTTCCCGGTGGATGGAAGGAGAAATGTGGTGACGCAGGCCGAGATCGGTGATCCGTCCGGCGGTGTGATCGACACCTGGCTGGCCACCCACCGCGATCAACTGGTCGGCTGGCGCCGACACATCCACGCCCATCCCGAATTGTCCCGGCAGGAGGTCGCGACCACCGAACTGGTGATGGCCGAACTGACCGCGCTCGGCCTTGCCCCGCGTCGGCTCCCGTTGGGTACCGGCGTCG
This sequence comes from Gordonia sp. i37, assembly GCF_002043085.1. Taxonomy (NCBI): domain Bacteria; kingdom Bacillati; phylum Actinomycetota; class Actinomycetes; order Mycobacteriales; family Gordoniaceae; genus Gordonia; species Gordonia sp. i37. The sequence goes on from NZ_MVPX01000136.1 coordinate 5,101, forward strand.
TCTGTGATCTGGGCCCGAGCACCGGTCAACGGATAGCCCTGCGCGCCGACATGGACGCGTTGCCGATCACCGAGCACACCGGGCTGGCGTTCAGTTCCACGGTCGACGGGGTGTCGCACTCGTGCGGTCACGACGCGCACACCGCAATCCTGCTGGGGACCGCGGCTGCGCTGGCCTCGGCGCCCGAGCTGCCCGTCGGGGTCCGGCTGGTGTTCCAGCCGGCCGAAGAGGTGATGCCCGGCGGTGCCCTCGACGCGGTGGCCGCCGGAGTCACCGAAGGGGTGAGCCGGATCTACGCGCTGCACTGCGATCCGCGCCTGCCGGTCGGTTCGGTCGGACTGCGCGAGGGCGCACTCACCTCCGCCGCCGACCACATCGAACTCCAACTGCGCTCACCCGGCGGGCACACCTCACGCCCGCATCTGACCGGCGATCTCGTCTACGCGATGGGCGCCGTCATCACCGGGCTGCCGGGCATCCTGTCGCGGCGGATCGATCCGCGATCGGGCACCGTGATGGCATGGGGGGCAGCGCATGCCGGCAACGCCCCCAACGCGATCCCGCAAGAAGGGATGCTGCGCGGAACCGTACGCACCGGAGAGCACGGCACCTGGGCCGACATGGAGCCGTTGGTGCGTAGCGTCATCGGCGAAATCCTTGCGCCGCTACGGGTTTCGTATGACCTGTCGTACTTTCGTGGCGTACCGCCGGTGATCAACGACCCGCTCGCGGTGGAGGTGCTGGCCGCATCGGTGGCCACCCTCGGTCCCACCGCCGTCGCCGACACCCCGCAATCACCGGGCGGCGAGGACTTCTCGTGGTACCTCGAGCAGGTGCCCGGAGCGATGGGTCGGCTCGGCGTGTGGAATGGTCTCGGACCGCAACTCGATCTGCACCAGCCCACCTTCGACATCGACGAACGGGCCCTCGACGTCGGCGTGCGCACACTTGCCGGCGTGGTGTTCGTCGGATCGCCGGGCGCGCCGACCTGAGATCGCCGGTGTCGGGCTCGGGGGTCTCAGCCTTCGGGACTCTCAACCTTCGGGGGCGCCCGGACCGGGGCCGACGTTGCGGGCTTCGCGCAGGCGTAGATCCTGCACGTAGTCGGCCGGCGCGCCGGCCACCTCGGCGGCGTCGGCCATCACACCGAGATAGCGGGCCGAGGGCAGGCCGCCCTCGTAGGCGTCGAGGACGTACATCCACGCCAGGACCCCGCCGTCGGCGGTCTTCACCCGTGCCCGGATCTTGCGGTGGATGCCGAGTTCGGAGCCTTCCCACCGGTCGAGGTTGTCCTCGTCCTCGGTCGGGACGTCGTAGAGGACGACGAAGACCTTCGCGTCGGGATCGTCGCGGTCCTCGGTGACGGTGGCCAGTGATCCTTCCCACCCGATGTCGCCGCCACCGAAGGTCAGTCGCCAGCCGTGCAGCCATCCGGTTCCCGACATCGGCGAGTGTGGGGCGCGCAGCGCCATCTGCTCGGGATCCATGTTCGAACCGTACGCTGCGTAGATCGGCATAGTCGCCTCTGACCTGCACTTTCCCGCCGGGATGGAGCCCGACCTCATCGATTTGCCGCCACCGGTGCACCTGCGGCCACGACGATCGTATTACGCCGGACGCCGCCGCACGATGCACGCGGTGATCGCCGACCGCGGTACGACGCGGAAATCGGTAACGGTGCGCACGAGGAATGATCGTCGATGGCCTAGGTTGGTCAGCGGAGGCGACAAGTGTCTTTCGGCCCGAACAGGAGTGATGGACGTGACCAGGATCGTGATCATCGGCGGAGGCCCCGCAGGCTATGAGGCGGCTCTGGCCGCGGCCGCGTACGGCGCCGACACCACCGTGATCGACTCCGACGGCATCGGCGGTGCCTGCGTGCTGTGGGACTGCGTGCCGTCCAAGACGTTCATCGCGTCCACCGGCATTCGCACCGAGGTCCGACGCGCCGTCGACCTCGGTATCAATTTGCGCACCGATGACACGTTGGTGACGCTGCCGTCGATCCATCAGCGAGTCCGTGATCTGGCATTCGCCCAGTCCGCCGACATCCGATCGCGACTCATCAGCGAGGGCGTCACGCTGGTCTCCGGCACCGCGGCCCTGGAGGGGCCGCAGGTCGGGGTGTCCACACACGCCGTCACCGCCACCCTCGCCGACGGCTCCACCCAGCGATTCGAGGGTGACGTCGTCCTGATCGCGACGGGTGCCTCGCCGCGTGTGCTGCCCGACGCGCAGCCCGACGGCGAACGCATCCTCACCTGGCGGCAGCTCTACGATCTCGAGGCGTTGCCCGAACACCTGGTCGTGATCGGATCCGGTGTGACGGGTGCCGAATTCGTGCACGCCTACACCGAACTCGGGGTGAAGGTGACGCTGATCTCCAGCCGTGACCGCGTGTTGCCGCACGAGGACGAGGACGCCGCACTCGTGCTGGAGGAGGCGCTCGCCGAACGTGGCGTCGAATTGGTCAAGCACGCGCGCGCCGACAAGGTCGTGCGGACCGGCGACTCGGTGACCGCGTACCTCGCCGACGGCCGCAGCGTCACCGGATCGCATGTGCTGATGACCGTCGGATCGGTTCCCAACACCGACGACCTCGGCCTCGACCGCGCCGGTGTCGAGACCCATCGCGGCGGCTACATCACCGTCGACCGCGTCTCGCGGACGTCTGTGACCGGTATCTACGCGGCCGGTGACTGCACCGGACTGTTCCCGCTCGCGTCGGTCGCGGCCATGCAGGGCCGGATCGCGATGTACCACGCCCTCGGCGAGGGCGTGAGCCCGATCAAACTCAAGACCGTCGCCTCGGCGATCTTCACCCGGCCCGAGATCGCCACCGTCGGCGTATCGCAGAACGCCATCGACTCCGGTGAGTATCCGGCACGCACGGTGATGCTGCCGCTGGCCACCAACCCGCGCGCCAAGATGAGCGGCCTGCGCCGTGGCTTCGTGAAGATCTTCTGCCGGCCCGCCACCGGTGTGGTGATCGGCGGTGTGGTGGTCGCCCCCAACGCCTCGGAACTCATCCTGCCGATAGCACTGGCGGTCCAGAACAAACTGACCGTTTCCGATCTGGCACAGACGTTTTCGGTGTACCCGTCACTCTCGGGGTCGGTGACCGAGGCGGCCCGGCAGCTCGTGCGACACGACGATCTGGACTGACCTGTTCCCACGGGTCCTGTCTCTGTGCGCCATCGGCTCTGATCCATGCACAGGTGTCCGATTCGTCCTGCTCGGTTGCTCGGGGGCCGGTAGGGTCGCTCACGATGCCGACGAGGGGATGGGGGAGACAGTGCTGGGGGAGACAGGGTGACCGGTGACGGCGATCGCAATGCCCGGCGCAGTGGTGAGCGCCCGGCGGACTGCGGCAGCACCGACTGGGGGTCGATGTCGATCACCGAGATCCTCACCATCATCGCCTCGATGAAGCAGGGTGCCGCTCAGGGCGACGCCGACGCGGTGCTCGTCGCCATCGAGAAAGTGGAAGGGATCGCCCACGCCCTGTTGAACGGCTTCACCGACGACGGGGTGCTGATGGGTCAGGCCGCACGGGGTGCGGTCGACGCCGCGCTCCGTCTCGGGGGCGAGATGTCGGCCAGTGTTGCCGACGCGCGCGGTAGCGCGGCGGCAATGACCGAGGCGGCGGGCATCCTCGGCGCGACACATGGTCAGAAGCCGCTGCTCGAGGCATACCGGATCCGGTTGCAGGATCATCCCGAGGATGCCGCTGCGGTCCGTTCACAGGTGCGCAGCATCATGCGGGGCACCTACGGCGGACCGATTGTCGGTGCGGCGGCCGCATTGCCCGGTCCCGCAGGACCAATCGGCACCGATTCGTACTCAGGTGTGCGCGGTGGTTCCAGCTCTGCGGATGGCACGTCGACATCCGGATCGGGACCGTCGGGCACCCAGCAGTCGGCATCACTCACCGACATCGACGACACCGGACCATCAGGCCCCGGAGGCGGACCCGATGGCGGTGGCGGCCCGACGGGTGGTGACACCCCGACCACTGCCGTTCCCACAGCCGGCCCGGCGTCGACGGCGGGCGGCGGCGGTGGGTCGGGACCATCGGGATACCGCGGTGGCGGCAACGATCCGTCGACGTTGACCCGCGGGGGCCTCGGTAGCCCGGTCACACCGGGAGCGGCGGTACCGGTCTCGGGGCGCGGCACCGCGAGCGCAGCGGGTGGTCCCGAGGGCGCCACTGCGGGCGGAACCGGACTTCCCGAGGGCGTGATCTCCCTTCCGCCAACCGCTTTCGCTCCACCATCGACCTTGGCGGGTACTCCCGCGGCCGGCGCGGCCGGGGCCGGAACACCGGGATCTCCCGGCGGTGCGATGCGGCCGACGACCGGGCCCGGGGCCGGCCCGGGGGCCGGCGGGGGC
>NZ_MVPX01000137.1:0-4644 GCF_002043085.1 Gordonia sp. i37
CCGCAGACTGATTCGTCAACATCACCGGAGCGCTGAGCCGATGGCGGTTCCGGGAGCGGCGCGGCGTGTCGACCGACTCAGTGGCGGGGCAGTGGCCGAACTCGTCGGTCGCGTCGCAGCGGGTGAGGTCGCTGACTGTCTGCGGATGCTGACGGTGACCGTCATCGACGTCGTCGACCTGGGTGGTGAGTCGGTCGTCCATGAGGTGTTGACGCAGTGGCGTGAGCAGGGACGGGTCTCGCCGGCGACGCGCTCACAGCTCGCCGCGGTGATGACACGACACGAGGTCGACGCAGCCTTCGCCCATCGCTCGTCCGACATCGACGCCCAGCGGCTCTCGTTCATCAAAGCGCGTGCTCTGCAGTGTCTTTCGATCGCGATCGACTCGGCGGTCGGACCCACCGAACGACTCGGCGAAGCCTCCTACGAGGCGGCTGCGGCGATGGGTGGGACGGCTGGGGTGGTGGCCGTGCTCGTCGAGTTCGCGGGGTGATCACCCACGTCCGGCACGCTCACGCCAGGCCGTAGCTGTGTTCCACCGCGCGATTCCATTCGCCGTACAGGCGGTCGCGTTCGGGGGCGTCCATCGCCGGATTCCACCGGGTGTGTTCGTTCCAGTTCTCCCGGATCTCGTCCTCGCCGTCCCAGTATCCGACAGCCAGGCCGGCCGCGTAGGCCGCACCGAGGGCGGTGGTCTCGTTGACCACGGGCCGGATGACGGGGACGTCGAGGATGTCGGCCTGGAACTGCATCAACAGATTGTTGACCACCATTCCGCCGTCGACCTTGAGTGTCGACAACCGCACCCCGGAATCGGCCTGCATCGCCTCGATGACCTCTCGTGTTTGAAAGGCGCTGGCCTCCAGCGCAGCTCGCGCGATATGACGCTTGTCGGCAAAGCGGGTCAGGCCGGTGATGATACCCCGCGCGTCGGGCCGCCAGCGGGGTGCGAACAGACCGGAGAATGCCGGCACGAAGTAGACACCACCGTTGTCGTCGGCCTGAGCTGCGAGCTTCTCGACGTCCGCGGCCTCGCTGAACAGCCCGAGATTGTCCCGAAGCCACTGCACCAGTGACCCGGTCACCGCGATCGACCCCTCGAGTGCGTAGCGCGGCGCGTCCTCGCCGAGCCGATAGCACACCGTCGTCAGAAGCCCGTGATCGGAGAACACCGCTTCGGTTCCGGTGTTGAGCAACAAGAAGTTTCCCGTGCCGTAGGTGTTCTTCGCCTCGCCCGGCGACAGACATGCCTGCCCAAAGGTTGCCGCCTGCTGGTCGCCGAGAATGCCCGCGAACTGCACGCCCGGCAGGGAACCGTGTTCGCGCAGTGAACCATAGACCTCCGAGGAACTGCGGATGTCGGGCAACGACTCGACGGGGATACCCATGTCCGCGCAGATGGACTCGTCCCAGGTCAGGGATTCGAGGTCCATGAGCATCGTGCGTGAGGCGTTGGTGACGTCGGTTATGTGCTGCCCGCCGGCCGGTCCGCCGGTCATGTTCCACGCGATCCAGGAATCCATTGTGCCGAAGCAGAGTTCGCCGTTGCGTGCACGCTCGGCCACGGCGTCGACGTTGTCGATGAGCCACCGCATCTTCGGTCCGGCGAAATAGGTCGACAACGGCAGGCCGGTGCGGGTGCGGTAGCGGTCGACGCCGGCGTCGCCACCGAGTTCCTCACACAGCGCGCCGGTACGGGTGTCCTGCCAGACGATGGCATTGTGCAAGGGTTCGCCGGTGGAGCGATCCCAGGCGACGGTGGTCTCGCGCTGATTGGTCAGTCCGCAGGCGACGATGTCGTCGACATTGAGGTCGGCCGACGCCAGGGCCGCGGCCACCACGCGTCGCGTGTTGCGCCAGATCTCCGCGGGATCGTGCTCGACCCACCCGGCTCGAGGGAAGATCTGGCGGTGTTCGAGTTGCTCGACGGACACGACTCGGCCGCGGCGGTCGAAGACCATTGCGCGTGTGGAGGTCGTGCCCTGGTCGATGGATGCGACATATCCCGAGGTGCTGGCCACGCCGCCAGTGTCGCACGCGGTGCCCCACGCCGAGATCAATTACGCTGACGGACTATGAACTCCGAGTTCAATCCCGATCGACCTGCCGATATGGGCCCGCTGTACCGCGCCGAGGCGTGGCGGCGGTTGTCCGAGGAGCAATTCGACATCGTCGTGATCGGCGGTGGCGTCGTCGGGGTGGGAGCTGCGCTCGATGCGGCGACCCGAGGACTGCGGGTTGCGCTCGTCGAGGCCCGCGACATCGCCTCGGGTACATCGAGCCGGTCGTCGAAGATGTTTCATGGTGGGTTGCGCTACCTCGAACAACTCGAATTCGGTCTCGTTCGTGAGGCCCTGGCCGAGCGTGAATTGTCGTTGCGACTTCTTGCACCGCACCTGGTGAAGCCGCTTCCGTTCTTGTATCCGCTGACGCGGCGGGTGTGGGAACGGCCGTATGTTGCTGCCGGGATCTTTCTGTATGACCGGATGGGTGGTGCCAAGTCCGTTCCAGGACAACGACATGTGACCCGGTCGGGTGCGCTGCGGGTTGCGCCGGCCCTCAAGCGCGACTCGTTGATCGGTGGCATCCGTTATTACGACACCGTCGTCGACGACGCCCGCCACAGCCTCACGGTGGCACGTACGGCGGCGAACTACGGTGCGGTGATCCGCACGTCGACGCAGGTGGTCGGGTTCCTGCGGGAGGCCGATCGGGTGATGGGAGTGCGTGTTCGCGACAGCGAGACCGGTGATACCGCGGAGGTGCGCGCGCACTGCGTCATCAATGCCGCCGGGGTCTGGACCGATGAAGTGCAGGCACTGTCCCATCAACGCGGCCACTTCCGGGTGCGCGCCTCCAAGGGTGTACACATCGTCGTTCCCCGGGACCGGATCGTCAGTGAAACGGCGATCATCTTGCGTACCGAGAAATCGGTGCTGTTCGTCATCCCGTGGGAGACGCACTGGATCATCGGCACCACCGACACCGACTGGAATCTCGACCTCGCGCATCCGGCCGCTACCCGGGCCGACATCGACTACATCATCGATCGGGTCAACGAGGTGCTGGTGACCAAGCTCACCCACAACGACATCGAGGGTGTCTATGCGGGTCTGCGGCCGCTGCTCGCCGGTGAGGACGAGTCGACGTCGACGTTGTCGCGGGAGCATGCGGTCGCGCGGGTGGCGCCCGGGCTGGTGTCGATCGCGGGGGGCAAGTACACCACCTATCGGGTGATGGCCGCCGACGCGGTGGACGCGTGCGACGACTACATCCCGACACGGGTGGCGCCGTCGATCACCGAGCGCGTCCCGTTGCTCGGTGCCGACGGATACTTTGCGCTGATCAATCAGTGCGAACATCTCGGGAAGCGTTTCGGCCTGCATCCCTACCGAGTTCGGCGGCTGTTGAATCGGTACGGATCGCTGATCGATGACGTGCTCTATTACGCCGACGCCGATCCGTCGTTGTTGCGCCCGTTGGCGGCCGCGCCACAGTATCTGCGAGTAGAGGTCGTCTATGCGGCGATCGACGAGGCGGCACTGCATCTCGAGGACGTCCTTGCCCGCCGTACGCGGATTGCCATCGAGTATTCGCACCGCGGTGTCGGTTGTGCCCAGGAGGTTGCCGAACTCCTGGCGCCGATACTCGACTGGGACGCGGAGCGTATCGCCTTCGAGGTGGAGACCTACAACGCGCGCGTGGCCGCCGAGATCGCCTCGCAGCAGCAGCCCGACGATGCCTCGGCCGATGCGTTGCGCGCTGCGGCGCCCGAGTCCCGCCAAGAGATTCTCGAACCGGTGCCGGTGCCCGACAATTGATTGTGCGACTGCTTTGCCTGGGACCTTTGCCCCTGTGACCGGTGATGTCGCCGAGGGACAATGGGTTATGGGAAAAGGAGAGGTCATGGTGGACAACCCGGTTCAGGAGCTTCCCGTCGACGAGGCCTGGGCATTGCTCGCCTCCAAGGAAGTAGGACGTCTTGCGGTGAGTGTCGGGGGACAGCCCGACATCTTCCCGGTGAACTACTACGCCGGCGAGAAACGCATTCTTTTCCGCACCGGTGAGGGAACCAAACTGTCGGAGCTCGTGGTCAATTCCCACGTGGCATTCGAGTCCGATTTCTACGGCGACGGAGCGACCGGATGGAGCGTCGTCGCCAAGGGCTCGGCACGTATTCTATCCCGCGGTGACGAAATCGCCGCCGCCGACGAGTTGCCGCTGCAGCCGTGGATTCCGACGATCAAGTACAACTACGTCGAAATCACCGTCGACGAGATCTCTGCTCGCCGATTCCAATTCGGCCCCGAACCGGAGCGCTACCCGGTCTGAATCACACCATCGGGCGATGACGACTGGCCGTCGACGGATGTTTCGGTCCTTCCCACCCGATGCCCTTCTCATCCGGTGGTCGAGGTGCCGAGGAGCGCCAGTGACGAGGCCTGTTGTGCCGACAGTTATCCGGATGACGGTGGTCCGGTTCCAGCTCTGCTGCATGCGGTCTCGAGGCTCGCCGCACGCGGCTCGCACCTCGACCAGCGATTGATGAATCTCGGGCCGTTCCCCATCCCGGTGGTCGAAGCCTCCCCGTGCGGGAATGCCCAGCCCTTCCCATCCCGATGGTCGAGGTGCCGAGGAGCGCCA
>NZ_MVPX01000138.1:0-13950 GCF_002043085.1 Gordonia sp. i37
TGTGCCGCCAACTCCACGATCGTTTCGAATGCGGCCGCGCAGATCTGTTCGGGTGTCCGCGGATCCGGGGACCCATCGGGCTGAGGTTTCGGCGCCGACAAGGTTTCCATCAAAGTACGTGTTTTCTCCCCGGCGATGATGTCGAGGTTCGCCGAGATCTCCAACCGGCCGTCGTCGGTGATGCGGTCGGTGTAGGAGTTGATCGTCTTGTCCTCCGCGGCCGGTAACCCGCCCGGTGTCTCGGCCGCCAACTCGTTCCCCAACTGTCGCGCGTAGGTGTTGATCTCGGCGGGGGTGAAGCCGGCGAAGTAGTGCGACAGCAGTTTCCGCAGATACTCGCAGCGTTGGACGGTGTCCAAAGGTTCGGGGCATCGGGTGTCGATGTGCGCCAGTCCGCGGACGATGGCGTCGGTGTGTTCTGACGAGATGGACCCGTCCGCGGCGTGCGCCAACAACAGATCCACATCGGTGGTGGCGGCGATCCGCACGTACCGACCTGCGACGGCGGGTGCGAAGCCCATGCTGATCAACAGTTCTCGGAGTCGGGTGGCTTTATGGTCGGCCACGCCCAGTCGGTCCAGTTCACCGGTGAGGGTGGTCGCGTGATGATCAACCAGGTTCCGCAACAACAGGACTTGCTTCATCGCGCCGAAGGCCTGCGGTCCGGTCATCTGCGGGTTCCACTGCAGGCCGCTGAGTCGGCTGACGATGTCGGCGAAAACCGCTTCGGCGTCGACAGTTCCAGCGTCGAGAGCTTCAGTGGATTCGATCATGGACCCCTCCCCAGTGGCTGATCGGCGTATGGCTCCAGTCTACATCGCCAGTGTGTTCGACGCAAGAGGTATTTTGATCAATTCTGCTTGTGGACAATGTATTTCGGCGCCGATTTTCTGTCGGTGGGGTGTGGTAGGGGTGCGGTTTTCGTTTGCCATGCGTTCGATGTGGTTGTGGAGCTTGTTCTCTCGCCGGGTCTCGAGGCCCGGCCATCGGGCGCGGTGGGTTGTTCGGCCATCGGGTGGGGTGCTCGTCGATCGGGGAACCTGCCTAGACGGTCGGGAGCACTGCGTCCGCGGCTCCAATGTGCAGACGCGGCTGGTGCAGCGCGGGCGTGTGCGAGTTCGGGTGGCGTTCGGGTCGTGGGACGGTGGATGTGGTTGGGAGGCGTGTTGTCTCACCGGGTCTCGAGGCCCGGCGCCTGGGGCGCCGTGCACCTCGACCACCGAGGGAAGAGGTCTCTACGGTCGGGTAGGGCTGGTTGCTCGACCACCGGGGGAAGAGGTCTCTACGGTCGGGTAGGGCGGATTGCGCGACCATCGGGGAGGGCGCACCGACGTCGGGAGCGGCGCACCGACGTCAGGGGGATAGCCGGGTCATTGAGTGGCGAGAGTCCTCGGTGGAACGACGGTCAGGACTGGCAGTAGGGGCACCAGTAGATGACCCGGTCCTCGCCGGGAGGGCCGAGGAAGCCGCGGCGGATGAGGGTTCCGCATCGGCGGCACGGGCGACCGCGTCGGCCGTAGACGTAGACCCGGGCGTGTGGACCGGTGGCGCCGGTGGTGGTTCGCGCGGTGCGCATCCGGTTGGCCCAGAGGACGCGATGGGCGAGATCGACCATCGCGGGAACGTCGACCTCGGCGACCGGACGTTCGGGGAGAACGCCTCGGAGGAAACACAATTCGCAGCGATACTCGTTGCCGACGCCGGCCAACAGGTGTTGGTCCAGTAGTGCGAGGCCGATGGGTGTGTCGGGGTGTGCTTCGATGCGGCGTACGGCTTCGGCGGCATCCCACTCCGCGCCGAGCAGATCGGGGCCGAGGTAGGCGAGGTCGGACTCCGGCGTGGTGAGGAGTTCGAGGATGCCGAGCGAGAAGCCGACTGCTTCGGTGGTCTCGGTGCGCAACACGACCCGTGCCTCATGGCCGGGCCGACGCCATTTCGCGCCACGGGCGTGCACATCCCAGATCCCCTCCATCTTGAGGTGCGAGTGGATGCTGACGGGAACGTCCAGGTCGTCGCGGGACACGTCGATCAACAGGTGCTTGCCACGCGAGCGAACGCCGGTGACCACGCCACCGGACAGATCCCGGGTCGCCAGCCGAGGAACCCGGAAGTCGGTGTGGGTGAGTACCTTTCCGGCGAGGGCGCCGCGCAGACGCGCGGCGGCACGAAAGACGGTGTCACCTTCGGGCATGGTGTCCGTACCGTAGGCGTAGACCGCGTGGTGTGGTCGAGAAGCCGGCGTCGACGAGGATGGCAGCGAGGTCGGACCGCAACGATTCGGCGCCGTCGATCTGATCGATCGCCAGCCGCGACACCCGGCCGTCGTGCACGACTCCGGCCAGAGCCGTTGCTGCCGAACGCAATACACTCTCGCTGTCCTCGAAGGTCAGGACGGTCTTCCCGCCGCGCTCGACGTAGATCGTGAGAACGCCGTCCACCAATACCGCCAGCGCACCAGGCTTACGCCCGGGCCGATGACCGCTCTCGGGGCGGTCGGGCCACGACAGAGCGGCACCGTAGGGATTCGCCGGATCGGTGGCGGCGAGGACGACTGCGGTGTGCGTGGACGTGTCCCGATGATCGAGGGTGTGTCGGCGCAACTCGTCGACGGTCGCCGGGGCGGCGAACTGCGCTCCGCCGAGTCCGTCGACGTAGTACCCGCGGCGGACGAATCCGTTGTCCTCGAAGATGTTGAGGGCCTTGTAGATCCGTGCGAATCCGCCGACCACACCTTCGGCGACCACCGCGCCGCGGGTCACCACGCCGTACCGGGTGAGCAGTTGATCGCAGAGAACCTGGGTGGACACGGTCGGGTCCGTGGCGCGACCGGGCAGGGTGAACCAGCGCCCCGCCACGGTCGGCGGGGTCGATACCGGCGGAGTCGTCGAGATCAGATGGCGGGTCGTGAGTCGCGACGAGCGCAGCCGGGGCGCGCGGGCACGAGATCGGTGTGCCGGGGCCGTGCGGGATCCGCCGGACGATCGTGGCGTGAGCAGGGCCCGGACCGGCGCGAACGAGTCGTTCGACAGACGACCCGACCAGACCAGGTCCCACAGTCCTGATTCCACTTCCGCGGTGATCGCGGTCATCGATGCGGTGGCCGGTGCGTCGAGGTCGGCGAAGTCGCCCACGAACTGCGCGAAGCGCAAGCCGCCGGAACCGGTGAATGTCTCCAGCAGTCGGCGATGCACCTCGGTCGTGTCGATCTCGTCGGGCCCGGGCAGCAGCACCTCGGTGAGATCGGCCGGGCACAACCGGATCCAACCGTCCGCACCGCCGATCCGCCCCGCGCCCGACCAGACCACCTCACCGGAACCGAGGAGCTCGTCGAGCATGGCGGGGCTGTAGTCGGCGACGCGCGACGGCAGGATCAAGGATTCCCATGCCGACGCCGGAAGCGGTAGTCCGGCAAGCTGATCGATCGCCACCGACACCCCGTCCACCCCCGTCAGCCGATCGTCGTGGTCGCCACGGCCGGCCGTGCGGGGTGTGACGTGCTGCCATCCCATGAGAAAGCGTGACAGGGTGGCGTCGTCGACCGGCTCGATCTCGGCGCGGCTCGCGGCGAGCGACCCGCGCCGGATCTGCCCGAGCACGTCGCTGTGACACCACTGGGTACCGGTTGCCTCGGGCAGGAAGTCGCCCTCGATCACCTTGCGTTCGCCGGCCATCCGTACCAGCACGTCGCGGATGACGGCGACGCCGAGCCCGAGCGAATCGGCTGCCTCGTCGACGGTGAACGGGCCGTGGGTACGGGCGTAACGGTGTACGAGGTCGCCGACCGGGTCGGCGACCGGTTCGAGGAACGCTGCGGGCACCCCGAGCGGTGCGGGTACGCCCAACGCATCACGGAGCCGCGCGGTGTCCTCGATCGCGGCCCAGAGTGCGCGCCCCCGCTGACTCACCGAGATGATCGTCCCGTCGCGATGCAGAGCAGCGAGAACCGTTGCCGCATCGACCGGTTGGGCACCGGCGGATACGGCATCGGGATCGTCGCCGCGGTATCGGGCGTCGACCTCCTCGGTGGTCAGCGGCCCGAGCCAGCGCAACAGATCGACCACGTCCTGGGCATCGCGGGCCTGCCTCGACGGCTCGAATCGTTGGAGGCGGTTGGTCACCTCCGTGATCACCGCGGGGTCGAGGAGTTCGCGCAGATCGACACGGCCGAGGAGTTGGGCGAGCAGAGCGGTGTCGAGAGACAGTGCCGCGGCCCGCCTTTCGGCGATCGGCGCGTCGTCGTTGTACATGAAGGCACCGACGTAGCCGAAGAGCAACGATGCCGCGAACGGCGAGGGTGACTCCGTCTCGGTCTCGACGACCCGCACCCGGCGGGTGGCCACACTGCGCAGCAGATCGATCAGCGCGGGCAGGTCGTAGACATCTTGCAGGCACTCCCGGACGGCTTCGAGCACGATCGGAAAGTCCGGGAATTGCGAGGCCACGGCCAGCAATTGGGCACTGCGCTGACGCTGTTGCCACAGGGGGGCACGCCGACCGGGATCGCGACGCGGTAACAGCAATGCGCGGGCGGCGCATTCACGGAATCGCGAGGCGAACATCGACGACTCGGCGAGCGCATCGGTGACGAGTTGCTCGATGTCGTCGGGGTCGATGGTGAAGACCGCAGCGCCCGGCGGGTTGTCGTCGGTGTCGGGGAGTCGCACGATGATGCCGTCGTCGGAGGCCGTGACGGCGCCGTCGAGACCGAGCGTCGTCTTCAGGCGCGCTGAGATGGCCGACGCCCATGGCGCATGAACTCGTAACCCATACGGGGAGTGCAGGATCAGCCGCCAGTCGCCGAGTTCGTCGCGGAACCGCTCGACGACCAGCGTGCGGTCGGTGGGCAGATGGGTGGTGGCGTCGCGCTGTTCGGCGATGAGCGCACCGAGGTTGTCGCGGGCGTAGGTGGTCAGGCCGAGCTCGTCGGCGCGGCGATCGAGTTCGGCGCGGTCGGCGATCTCACCGGTGAACCGGCCGATGGCGGCCCCGAGTTCGGCCGGCCGGCCCACCGCGTCACCGATCCAGAACGGCAGGCGTCCCGGCTGCCCGAACGCCGGCGTGACCAGCACCCGATCGTGGGTGATGTCCTCGATCCGCCAGCTGGTGGCTCCGAGCGCGAAGACGTCGCCGACGCGTGATTCGTAGACCATCTCCTCGTCGAGTTCGCCGACGCGCGTCTGTTTCTCGCCGACCATGAACACACCGAACAGGCCACGGTCCGGAATTGTGCCACCGGAGGTGACGGCGAGCCGCTGGGCGCCGCGGCGTCCGATGAGCACGTTGCGTTCTCGGTCCCAGGTGACGCGCGGACGCAGTTCGGCGAATTCGTCGGACGGGAATCGTCCGGAGATGAGATCGAGGGTGGCCTCGTACACGCCGCGGCCGAGCTCCCGATACGGTGCACTGCGGCGCACTACCTCGAACCACTCGTCGACGTGGAGCTCGTCGATGGAGGCTGCGGCGATCGTCTGTTGGGCCAGGACGTCGAGGGGGTTGGTGGGTACCCGCAGCTCCTCGATCTCACCCTCCCGCATGCGCGATACCGCGACGGTGCAATGAATGAGGTCGGTGCGGTGTTTGGGGAACAGTACGCCCTGACTGATCTCGCCGACCTGATGCCCGGCTCGGCCGATGCGTTGCAGACCACTGGCCACCGACGGCGGCGCTTCGACCTGGACGACGAGATCTACTGCGCCCATGTCGATTCCGAGCTCGAGGGAGCTGGTGGCCACCACACATCGCAACCGGCCGGTCTTGAGTTCGTCCTCGATTTCGGCGCGCTGCTCCTTGCTGACCGACCCGTGGTGTGCCCGGGCCAGTAGGGTCGTGGCCGCCGAGGACGCTCCGCTACCCATCACCATCGCCGGAGCGCCCCCGGCGACCCGCGGGTTGGCCGCAGCGGTCACCGCGGGGGGCGCGATGCGGGATTCGGCGATCTCGTTGAGCCGTGCGGTCAGTCGCTCGGCGAGGCGACGGGAGTTGGCGAACACGATGGTCGTGCGATTGGCATCGATGAGATCGACGATCGCCGATTCGACGTAGGGCCACAGCGATCCCGCGGTCGGGGAGAACGCGTCGTCGAGATCCTCGGAACCGGGTGCGTCCGGTGGCGGCGGGATGTTGGCCATGTCTTCCACGGGCACGTCGACGCGAAGATCGAACGTCTTGCTCGCGGGTGGACGCACGATCGTGCACGGCGCGGCACCGGCCAGGAAGCCCGCGACCACCTCGGGTGGGCGGACGGTCGCCGACAATCCGATGCGCTGTGCAGGTGTTTCCAACAACTCGTCGAGACGCTCGAGGGACAGCGCCAGATGGGTGCCGCGTTTGGTGCCGGCCACCGCGTGGACCTCGTCGATGATCACGGCCTCGACGCCGGTCAGTGTCTCCCGCGCCGATGACGTCAGCATCAGGTACAGCGACTCCGGGGTGGTGATGAGGATGTCCGGGGGTGTGCGGACCAGGCTGCGGCGGGTCGCGGCGGGCGTGTCCCCGGATCGCAGGCCGACGGTGATCGCCGGCTCGGGATCGCCGAGTTCCTGCGCCGCGCGGGTGATGCCGGTCAGCGGTGCACGCAGGTTGCGTTCGACGTCGACGGCGAGGGCCTTGAGCGGTGAGATGTAGACGACTCGGGTGCCGCGTGCCCGATCCGGGCGCGCCGCGAGCCGGTCGAGGGCCCACAAGAATGCCGAGAGGGTCTTGCCCGAACCGGTGGGGGCGATGACCAGCGTGTGGTTGCCGTCGGCGATCGAGGACCACGCCCCGGTCTGAGCGGCGGTCGGCTCGGCGAAGGTGCCGCTGAACCACCGCCGCGTGGGGGCGGTGAAGCGATCGAGAACCGACGGCGCAGCCATTCACCCATCATCCATGTTGCCTCCGACAAAACGCCGCGACGGTTGTTCTGCTCGTTTTGTCCGATGGGTCGCGCCGGTCACATTTGTCGGGTATAGAGTTCTCGCCAGATGCTGACGGAAACCCGGTGTGAGTCCGGGACGGTCGCGCCACTGTGAGCCGGGCCGGGGAGTCACCCCGCCCGACGAGTCAGGATTCCGCCGAGCATCGATCCGACAAGCGCTGGGACGCGTCATCCCACGAAAGGACCTCCGATGGTTGCAACCACCCACCAGAACAAGGCACGGGCCCTCGCGGTACCCGACCTCTCCGTCGCGTCGGCAGCCCTGTGGCTGACCGCCACCTTCATCCTCGCCGCAATGGCCTACTACTTCATCGGATACGACCAAGGTGCCTGGTCGGTGTTCGGCAACGACACCCACATCCACGAATTCGTGCATGACTCCCGGCACTTCCTCGGCTTCCCCTGCCACTGATCGAACGAGCACGGGAGACAACCGAACATGGAAAAGAAATTCATCGGCGCCGGTCTGCTGTCGGGACTCGTCGCCGGGATCGTCGCCTACGTCTTCGCTCGGATCTTCATCGAGCCGCAGGTGGCCAAGGCCATCGACTACGAGGACGGACGCAGCGAGGCCGAAGAGGCTCTGATGACCGCGCATGGGCACGGCGGCCACGAGCACGGCGCCGAGGTGTTCACCCGCTCGGTGCAGGAGAACATCGGTGCGGGCGTGGGGACCATCGTTTTCGCGGTGTCGATGGGCGCGTTCTTCGCAATCGCGTTCACGGTTCTGTGGACCTACCTGGCGCATCACCGCGCCGGAGCCGACCCACGCTGGGCGGCGGCCCTGATCGGGCTCCTCGGCTTCGTCGCGGTCTTCGGGGTGCCGTTCTTCGCATACCCGGCCAACCCGCCGGCCGTCGGCGACGACGACACCATCGGTGCGCGATCGACGGCGTACCTCACCCTCACGGTCATCTCGGTGGTCGCGGTGATCGCGGCGGTCGTTGTGGCGCTGTGGCTCCGGCAACGCTGGGGAGGGCTCG
Source organism: Gordonia sp. i37 (assembly GCF_002043085.1). Taxonomy (NCBI): domain Bacteria; kingdom Bacillati; phylum Actinomycetota; class Actinomycetes; order Mycobacteriales; family Gordoniaceae; genus Gordonia; species Gordonia sp. i37. Next base: position 7,900 of record NZ_MVPX01000138.1, read on the forward strand.
CGGCCTCGGTGGTCGCCGCCGTCGGTTACCTGGTGGTCGTGACCATTGCGATCGCGCTGCTGCCCGAGTTCCATGAGGTTCCCGACCCGGTCATGAACGGCGACGCGATCGTCTTCCCCGGATTCCCGGGCGCGGTGATCGGCGACTTCCGGGTGTATGTGATCGCCAACCAGGTGATCCTTTGGACCGTTCTGACCACGACCTTCGCGGGAATCATGACCTGGCTCAGCCGTTCTGATCCTGCGCGCCGGGCGACGACACCGGCCGCGGCACACAGTAACTGATCGCTGCTCCACGTCCGCCCTGCACGATCGTGGGGCGGACGTGGTGCGTTCGTGGGGTCTGCCGAGAAGGTGGGTGGGTCAGATGAGTACGCAGTCGCCGCAGACGGCGCCCCGATCGCCGCTGACCCGATAGATCAAACAGCAACTGCGCCGGCGGAATCCCGGTCCCGCGCGTAACCGCCCGTCCTCGACATGGGGCTCGGCGAGAACACGGTCGGCCGCGGCGACGGCGAGATCGCCGTGTTCGGGGCGCGCCGTCGCGATGAGTCTGGCGGCGCTGTTGGTCGCCGAGGCGACGTTGCCCCACAGCGTTCGCCCACTCACCCCGAATGCGTCGCCGACGGCGTCGGTGAGTGCGCCGATGATCCCGTCGGCCAGGTTGGGCCGGGCGTCGGTCGCCGCGGTGGTGACCGAGAGCGGATAGGGCCCACCCAATTCGTCCTGCCACCAGAGGTCCGCGGCCGTGAACGATATCGGCGGTTCGTCGAGCGCCTCCACAGCGATCATCGGAGCGATGAGACGAGCGACGAGCCCGAGGTGGGTGACCGACGCAGCCACCCTCTGCTCGACACGTGACGTGCCGCCCACCCCGAGTGCGGCACGCACACGGTCCACGCGCGACTCCAGCATGCGCGCGTCCTCGAGTAGGTCGGCCATCGTGAGCCACGGTGCATCACCCCGCTGCCCGCGGGCGTGCGTGGCGACTCCGAAAAAGGGGCCGAGGTCGTCGAGGGAGGAGGTCACTGCCGGACGAGCGTAGCCTGCTCGCCGATGGTCTGTGGGGTCGACGGATGCATCCGGTTCATCAGGGCACCGAAGACCATTCCGATGACCAACCACACCAGAGCCTGGTTCAGGATCGAATACCACCGGAACTTCCAGAGGACGTCGGCGTCGAAGCCCGGATAGACGATCTGCCCTGGCGCATAGACCCTTCCGTCGATCGTGAGTGGGCGATCGAGGATGTTGGTGATGGGTTGCGGTGTCTCGGTGGCGGCGCGTGCGAAGCCGAACTCGCTGGTGTGGTCGACGTTTGCCGACAGGTCACCGAGAGACGGCAGCACGGCCAGAACGATGCCGAACAGTATGAGGAAGCCGACTCCGGCCACGAGGATCGCGCGTTGCGTACCGATCCGGGAATGCAGACGATGTACGACGTAGACCGCGAGACCGAGTAGGACGAGTGAGATCGCGACCATTGCGAGGTAGAGCTGACCGCGGGTTTCGATCGTGAAGGTGTGCCCGATCGCCGGTGGATTGGCCGGGTACTTCACGAACGGCAGCAGGTAGATACCGAGAAAGCCGAAGCCTGCGATGAGCCAGGACAGATACTGCGCGCGCAGTGCGGTCCGGCCCATGAGGATCAGGTAGGCGACGGCCACCAGAGCGCCCATCGCGACCGAGAAGCCGATGATGCCGGTGGCGATGCCGACGGTCGACTGGATCGTCCGGCTGAAGATCTCCGGACCATCGGGTTCGGTCGCCCGACCGGCTGCCTGGTTGAGTGCGTTGAGGACGTCGTCGCGGCCTGATTCGTAGTCGATGGCCTTGTTGATGACGGGTTCGGCGAAGACACGAGCAAAGACGAAGCCCAGGATGCCGGCGATCAGTCCGGCGAGGGCTCCGCGCCCGATGACGCGGAGTTCGGTCATGAATCCGGCTCAGTGGCAGGGGAAGCCGAGGAAGTGGCGAGCGTCATGAACCCACTCGTGCACGACCATGGTGTGCCCGAATACCGAGGTCATGCCTTCGTCGACACCGATGAAGTAGTAGGCGAGCAGGGCCAACAGGACGGTGATCCCCAAGATCAGCGCTACGCGCGTGCGCGACAGGGCTTCGGGGGAGACGGCGACACCGGGCTGCGGCGTGGCGACATGGGTACTCATCGGGACCTCCTCGGGGTGACGCGCCCCGGTTGTCGGGCTATGGCTCGACGGCGACGTGTCTGACTGACCCGCGGGCGCGAGTTCACAGTGGCGCAACCGTCCCGGAATCGCACCGGGTTCCATACGCCGTCTGTCATAAGCAGACCAGTTGCGAAAGCGCAGGTCAAGCGCGTGTCCGTATTGAGCCGATTGTCCTTACCCGACTGTCTGGCCCATGAAGACACAATTGTGCCTTTCTGTGTCTTGACGCTGATCGTGACGACTGACACAGTTGGACTGAAACAAGTTCTCATGGCAGCCGACGGGCGCTGTCCGATGATTCTGCGAGGTGTCGATGTTCGAGTGGTCCGATGAAGATCTGATGGTGCGCGACGCCTTGCGGGCGTTCATCGACAAGGAGATCCGGCCGCACATCGACGAGCTCGAGACCGGCCAGCTCCCGCCCTACGACATCACCCGAAAACTGTTGTCCACCTTCGGTGTCGACGCCATGGCCAAGGACGCGCTGGAGAAGGAACTCGAGGCCGAGGCGGCCGGCGAGAAGCCTGCGGGCGGCGGCGGAGCCGGCATGGCCGGGTCGATGTTCATGATCGTCAACATCGAACTGGCCGGGGTCTGTCTCGGTCTGGTCGGCTCGATGGGCGTCAGCATGGGCCTGACGGCGTCGGCGATCCGGGGTAAGGGCACCCTCGCGCAGAAGAAGCGGTGGCTGCCCGAGCTGGTCACCATGGAAAAGGTCGGGGCCTGGGCGATCACCGAACCCGACTCCGGCTCCGACGCCCTTGGCGGCATGAAGACCACCGTGCGCCGCGATGGTGACGAGTATCTGTTGAACGGACAGAAGACGTTCATCACCAACGGCCCGTACGCCGACACCATCGTGGTCTTCGCCAAACTCGACGACGGCTCGGATACCCCCATGCGCGATCGCAAGGTGCTCTCGTTCGTTCTGGACAAGGGGATGCCCGGACTCACCCAGGGCAAGGCGTTCAAGAAGATGGGCATGATGAGTTCGCCCACCGGCGAGCTGTTCTTCGACAACGTCCGCCTCGGTCGGGACCGGCTGCTCGGCGAGACCGAGGACACCGGGTCCGACGCGCGCGGCGCCGAGGGGGCGAAATCCGGTTTCACCGCCGAGCGTATCGGGATCGCGGCGCTGTCGATGGGCATCATCAACGAATGTCTGCGCCTGAGTGTCGATTACGCGAAGAACCGCAAGCTGTGGGGCCAGGAGATCGGGCGCTTCCAGCTGATCCAGCTCAAACTCGCCGAGATGGAGGTGGCGCGGATCAACGTGCAGAACATGCTCTTCAGTGCGATCGAGCGGGCCAAGGCCGGTAAGCCGCTGAGTCTGGCCGAGGCGTCGGCGATGAAGCTCTACTCGTCGAAGGCGGCCACCGATGTCGCGATGGAGGCCGTGCAGCTCTTCGGCGGCAACGGTTACATGGCCGAGTACCGCGTCGAACAACTTGCGCGCGATGCCAAGTCGCTGATGATCTATGCCGGCAGCAACGAGATCCAGGTGACCCACGTCGCCAAGGGGCTCCTGGCCTGAAGGGCGGTGGACGGGCCACCGGGATACCTCCGGGGGTTCGACGCCGTCGGCCGCGAATCGCCCCGGCGATCGGTGGACCGAGACGATCCGTGTGGTACTGCGAGTCGTTCTCGGTCACCTCACGCGCCGGTGAACACCAGCACGATCAACGCGATGTTGAGTAGCACGATCATTGCCGACGCAACGGTTACCAGGATGCGCAGCGGCCAGCCGTCGGCGAACTCGCCCATGATCGAGCGGTCGGACGTCAGCCGGCCCAGCGGGATGATCGCGAACGGGATGCCGAAGCTCAGCACCACCTGTGAGAGCACCAGTGCCCATGTGGGATCGACCCCGACAGCGAGAACGACCAGGGCGGGGATCAGCGTGACCAGTCGGCGAACCAGCAGCGGCACCCGCTTGTGCAGAAGCCCGGCCATGATCGCCGCACCCGCCGACGATCCCACCGAGGTGGCGGCCAGGCCGCTCGCGAGCAGACCGATCGCGAAGATGGTCGCCATCGCCGGCCCCATCGAGTCGGCCACGGCATGGTAGGCGCCCTCGATGGTGTCGGTGCCCTGCTTGCCCAGCAGGTTCTCCGCGGCCAGGAGCAGCAAGGCGATGTTGACGGCGCCGGCGACGGTCAGGGCGATCACCACATCCCACCGGGTCACGCGGACGAGTTTGCGTCGCCGGGGCAGACTTTCGGTGACCCCGTGGCGATCGATGACCAGCGCCGAATGGACATAGATGGCGTGCGGCATGACCGTCGCACCCAGCATCGATGCCGCGAGTAACACCGTCTCGGGTCCCTCGAGACGGGGGATCATCCCGCCGAGCACATCGCCGGCGGTCGGCGGGTTCACCACGAGCCCCGCGAGGAAGCCGACCACGATGATGGCCAGCATGCCCACGATCACCGTCTCGAAGACGCGTTGGCGGCGAGGGTTCTGCAGCAACAACATCAGCGTCGAGATGATGCCCACGATCACCCCACCCAGGACGAGGGGCAGGTCGAACAGCAACTGCAGGGCTATCGCGCCGCCGAGGACCTCGGCGAGGTCGGTGGCGATCGCCACCACCTCGGCCTGAACCCAGAATGCTTGGCGTTTGCGGCGACTCAGCCGCTCTCCGAGGAGACCGGGCAGGCTGCGGCCGGTGACGATGCCGAGTTTGGCCGACTGATACTGGATGAGCATCGCGATGAGATTGGCGACGACGAGCACCCACACCAGCAGGAAGCCGTAGCGCGCGCCCGCGGTGATGTTGGCGGCGACGTTGCCGGGATCGACGTAGGCGATGGCTGCGACGAAGGCCGGGCCGAACAGCGCCACGTGACGCAACGAGCGCATCCGGCGGCCGTGTATGCGGCCGCGCGTCGATCCGGCCTCCGATCCGCTCTCGCGGGTGTCCACCTGGCTCACCAGCTCAATGTGGCACACCGGCGGCCAGTGATCAAGTCGTGCGAAACAAAAAGTTCGGGTAGCCGAAAACTCATGTCCGGCCGAGTCGCCAGATCCGGTCACGGGACATGGGGGTCTCGTACGGACGGGTGCCGATGGCGCGCCGAATGGCATTGGCCAGAGCTGCCGCCACCGGGTTGAACGGCGATTCGCTCATCGACTTCGCGCCGTAGGGTCCGAGGCGGTCGGAGGTCTCGGCGAACATCACCTCGGTGACCGGGATGTCGGCCATCTGCGGTACCCGATAGGTCCGCAGAACCGGTGTCAGCGGTACGCCCTTGCCGTCGAGCATGATCTCCTCGTACAGCGCCGAGCCGATGCCTTGCGCCACACCGCCTTCCACCTGGCCGAGACATTGCTGGGGATTCATCACCGTGCCCGCGTCGGCGGCGTGCACCGACTGCAGGATCGCCACCGCACCGGTCTCGGTGTTCACCGCGACCCGAAAAGCCTGGACGTTGAACGCGATCGAGCGCAGATCGCCCCGTTCGATGCCGGTCGCCACGACGCGCGGTCCGGTCGCCGACTCCTGCCGGTGCTCGGCGTCGACAGCAGCGATCAGATCGCCGAAACCGATCACCGTGGCATCGACGAGTGCTCCGTCCGGGCACAGGCGCACGTCGGCGGCATCGCGTCCCGACAGCGTCGTGGCCGCCTCGACCAGCAGTTCGCGCAACCGCAGGGCCGCGCCGTGGACGGCCTTGCCGGCCACCGTGGTGCCGGCCGAGGCGAACGCTCCGGTGTCGTAGGCGGCGGCATCGGTGTCGCCGTGGCGCAACGACACCCGGGACAACTCGGTCGACATCGCGCTGGCCACGATCTGGGCTTGTACGGTGGTGGTGCCGTTGCCGAATTCGGCTGTGCCCGAGCCGATGTGGTAGGGG
>NZ_MVPX01000139.1:0-17670 GCF_002043085.1 Gordonia sp. i37
GGCCATCGTCGCGATGGCGGCCAGCGCCATACCCTCGCCGACCCGCCAGTGCGGGCCGGCCGGCGGGGCCACACCGTTGCCGCGTGCCAGGGCGGCCTGCGCGAGGTCGAGGCACTGGTCGAGACCGTAGCTGCCGTACACCAGGTCGTCTTCGGGCTCGGGGTGGGCGATGAGCAATGGATCACCGTCGGCCACCGCATTGCGTCTGCGCAACTCGAACGGATCGATGTCGAGCGTCAGCGCCAACTCGTCCATTGCACTCTCGATCGCGAAGATCACCTGTCCCAACCCGTAACCACGGAACGCGCCCGAGGGTGGATTGTTGGTGTAGACGACCTCGGCATCGATCCGCTTCACCGGGCAGTTGTAGACCGACACCGACTCGGCGCACGCATGGAACATCACCCCGATCGCGTGGTTGCCGTACGCGCCGGTGTCGGACAGGACGTCGACCTTCATCGCGGTCAGTCGCCCCATCTCGTCCGCGCCGAGTTCCACCCCCACCCGGAACGGATGCCGGTAGGTGGTGCGCGTCATCTCCTCGGTGCGCGTCATCTCATAGGCCACCGGTCGGCCGGTGCGCAGGACGGCCAGCGCGACGAGATCCTCGGTGAGCAATTCCTGTTTGCCGCCGAAACCGCCACCGACGCGCGCCGCGAAGACCCGAATCCGCTCCGGTGGCAACTCGAGTAGTAACGCGAGTTCGTCGCGCACCAGGAACGGCACCTGGGTGCTGGTCCGCAGCACCAGACGGCCGTCGTCGTCGATCCAGCCGAGGGTTCCGTGGGTTTCCAACTGGGCGTGCGACACCCGCCCGGTTTTCCACGTACCGCCGACCCGCACGGCCGAGTCCTCCAGTGCGGCAACCGCATCACCACCGAACCCGTCGTGGAATGCCGCGATCACATTGCGTCCGGCGTCGACGACACGATCCTCGGGAGTGCGGTCGGGATGCACGAGTGCCGCGCCCGGCAGCCGGGCCTCCTCCGGATCGAACACGGCGGGCAACAGTTCGTAGGTCACCTCGATGAGGCGACACGCCTCCTCGGCGGCCGCCGCGGAGTCGGCGACGACGGCGGCCACGCGTTGACCGACGAATCGCAGCACCGGATCGAGGACGAGGGTGTCGTCGGGATCGTCGTCGCGGGACTCGTGCCGGGCGGTGGAGAACCGTCGGGTGCTCACGTTCTCGTGGGTCAGGATGAGCGAGACGCCGGGCACCGACGATGCCGCCGCGGTGTCGATGGCGGTGATCCGGGCGTGCGGATGCGGGGAGCCGAGTACGCGCAGGAACTGTGTGCCGGGCACGTCGATGTCGAAGGTGTAGGGCTCGGTCCCGGTGACGACGCGCTGCGCAGCAAGGGGATTGGCGGACGCGCCGACGCCGCACGAGCTCGCACAGGAATCGGCGGCGGTCGGGGTTTGCGAACAATGGGCGCTTCCGGCTCGTGTCACACCGTCCCGGATGGCGGCGTCGACGGCCCGATAGCCGGTGCAGCGGCACAGGTTTCCCTTCATGCGCCGAGGCAGGTCCTCGAGGTCGGCGGGCTCGAGGGTGGACGCGGTGACGATCATCCCCGCGGTGCAGAAACCACACTGGAAACCGAAGTTGTCGACGAAGGACTGCTGCATGGGATGCAGATCCCCCGGGGTGCCCAGACCCGACACCGTCGTCACCGACGCGCCGTCGGCGCGCACCGCCGGAAAGATGCACGAGTGCACGGGTGTGCCGTCGACCAGCACCGAGCACGCGCCGCAGTCGCCGGCGTCGCAGCCCTTCTTGACCTCGAAATGGCCGTTGTCGCGCAACAGGGTTCGCAGGCATTGGCCCGGACGGGGCTGGGTATCGACGGATTCGCCGTTGATCTCCATGTGCATGGTCACCACCCCGGACCGGAGTCGGTGGCGAGCTCTGCCCGGATCTCGTCGGCGAACACGGCGCTGACCGCGCGGCGCCAGTCCGCAGAGCCTAGCGGATCGGTGTAATAGCCGGGCGCGGAGTCGATGTCGGCGCGCAGTACCTCCGCATCGGGCAGCGTCGGATAGCGCAGCACCGTCGGCCACCCGGTGGCCGCGGTGATTCCGAAGAGCGCGGTGCCGTCCTCGTCGACGCGCCCGGTGACCACCGCACCGGAGCGCCCGAGCTCGGCAAGCGCGATCTTGCGCATACCGGTCCGGGCGCGCAGCGCATAACCCGGAAAGTCGATGGCGCGCAGCACCTCTCCCGGTGCCAGGGTGTTGGTACCGTTACCGGTGACCAGTTCGGCCACCGGCACGCGGCGCTCACCCCCGCCGGGACACCAGATCAGTGCCTCGGCGTCGAGTGCGACGGCCAACGACACCATCGACGCGGCCGCGAACGAGCGGCAGATGTTGCCGCCGACAGTGGCCACATTCCAGATCTTGAACGACGCCAACAATGCTGTCGCACATCGGAAGAACAGGGGGTGGGCGCGCCGGCCGGGCCGCTCGGGCAACGAGGCGAGGGTCGCGATCGGGCAGGTGGCCGCCACACGAAGACCGCCATCGGTCAGATCCTCGACGTCGGACCACCCCATCCCGGTGATGTCGACGACGCCGGACGCGTCCACCTGCGGCTCGCTGAAGAACCACGTTCCGCCCGCGACGATCCGCTCGCCGGGCGCCAGAGCCAGGTCGTCGCGCGTGTGTGCGTGCCGATACGAGCTGATGGTGTTGAGGTCCACGACTCCTCCTATCCGGCCTTGTCCAGCAGGCGACGATGCTCGGCGGCGCAGTCCGCGGCCACCGCGTCGAGGTCGGCGGTCACCAGGTCGTTGTCGGTGACGATACGGCGCCCGCCCACCCAGGTGCCGCGAATCGGTGGGATGGCGCCCAGTACCAGGGCGGCGACCGGATCGTCGATGCCCGCGTGCGCTGGTCCACTCAGATCCCACAGCACGAGATCGGCGAGTTTGCCGACCTCGATCGACCCGATCTCCTTGTCGCGCCCGAGGACCCGGGCACCACCGAGGGTGGCCAACTCGATCGCGGTGCGGGTGGTCAGAGCGGTCGGACCACCACGGGCGCGCGCCATCAGGACCGCTTGATGCGCCTCCTCGAGCAGTCGTGCCGACTCGTTGGAGGCCGCGCCGTCGACACCGAGTCCGACGGGTACACCGGCATCGACGAGCTCGCGGGTGCGGCAGATCCGGTTGCCCAGACGGGCATTGGAGGTCGGGCAGTGCGCGACCCCGGTCGAGGTGGCGGCCAGACGTGCGATCTCGTCGTCGGCGAATTCGATGCCGTGGGCGAACCACACGTCGTCGCCGACCCATCCCACCGACTCCATGTACTGCAGCGGCGTGCAGCCGAAATGCTGGTCGCAGTAGGTGTTCTCGTCCGGCGACTCGGCCAGATGGGTGTGCATCCGCACGCCGAGTTCGCGTGCCAGCGAGGCGGACTCGCGGAGCAGGTCGGTGGTGACCGAGAACGGGGAGCACGGAGCGAGAGCGATCTGCAGCAGGGAACCGGGGCGCGGGTCGTGCCAGCGCGCGACGGCGTCGGAGCAGGCTTCGAGGATCTCGTCGATGCCCTGCACCACCGAATCGGGTGGCAGGCCACCGTCCTTCTCCGAGAGGTCCATCGACCCGCGGGTCGGATGGAATCGGACGCCGATGGTGGCCGCGGCACCGATCTCGGCGCCGAGGAGATCGCCGCCCTCACGGGGAAAGACGTAGTGGTGGTCGGTGGTGGTCGTACAGCCCGACATCACCAGCTGGCCGATCCCGCCCAGCGCGGCGGTGTGGACTGCGGTCTCGTCGATCCCGGCCCAGATCGGGTAGAGCGTCGTCAGCCACTGGAACAGCGTGTGATCGGCGGCGAGTCCCCGGGTGATCCATTGGTAGAGGTGGTGATGGGTGTTCACCAGGCCCGGGGTCAGCACACAGCCACTGCCGTCGACGTGGATCACCTCGGTGGGAAGGTCGTCGATCGGTTCGGTGGACACCGCGGCGATGGTGGCGCCGTCGATCAGCACCCACGCCGACGACAGCTCGCGGCGGTGCTCGTCAACGGTGATGACCTGTGCGTCGTGAATGAGGATTCCAGCCACCGCCACACGCTACGACGATTCCGTTACGGCGATATTTCGCCGCGGATCTCATGGGCACGGTCGGTCTCATCGGTGCCAATGGTGCCTTCCGGGTCATCACGGCTCGACGGATCGCGACCACCGAGCGTGTCGATCGTTTCGATCTCGAGTCGACGCGATGCGGGGATGGCGATCGCCAGTGCTGCGGCGACGACACAGGCGACCAGCGAGACGATCGACGCGATGAGGTAGCCGTTGGTGTCGGGGACGACGATCGCGCCACCGGGTACCGAGATCTGCACCGCCGACCAGGTCAGCACCATGCCCACCACCGCGGCCGAGGTGGACGTACCGACCACACGCATGAGTGCGTTGACCCCGTTGGCCTCGCCGGTCTGTGCGACCGGTACCGCGCGCATGATCAGCGCGGGCATCGCCGAGTAGGCGATGCCGAGGCCCGCTCCGGTGAGGCAGGCGACGATGAGCATGATCCACCACGTGAATCCGCCGGTGAGCAGCAGGACGAGGAACACGACGTAGCCGAGGCCGATCACCAGGCCGCCGACGGCCAGCGAGACCCGCGGGCCCGCGCGGTCGGTCAGCCAGGCGCTGACATGGGAGAACACGAACATGAGGATGCCGCTGGGGGCGAGGACGAGGCTGGCCATCAGCATGTCGAAGCCCAGACCGATGGGTGCGCCGGCTGGGGCCATGAGGAGTTGGATGGGCATCAACTGCATGGAGTAGAACGCGAAACCGGTGGCCACCGACGCGGTATTGGTCAGCAGGACCGGCCTGTCGAGAGCGACCCGCAGGTCGATCAGCGGGGTGTTGCGGCGCCGCTCCCAGCGCCACCAGGTGGCGGCGACGAGCAGGAAGGTGATCAACACGCCGAGCGTCGTCGGCGAGGCCCAGCCCCAGCTCGCGCCCTTGGAGAGCGGAAGGAGCAGACACACGAGCATCGCCGCCAGACCGACGGCGCCGAGGAGATCGAAACGGCCACCGGCCCGGCCGCGACTCTCCGGGACGGTCAGGGCTATCCCGACCGCGGCCATGCCCGCGGCGCCGGCGCACAACCAGAACAGAGCGTGCCATCCGATGTTCTGGGCGATGAACGCACTCACCGGCAGTCCCAGCGCCCCGCCGATGCCCAACGATGCGCTCATCGTGCCGACCGAGGAGCCGAGGTGGCGGGCCGGCACGATATCGCGCATCACGCTGATACCCAGTGCGATGGTGCCGAATCCGAGTCCCTGCAGGCCGCGTCCGATGAGGAAGGGCAGCAGTGCACTCGACAGTGCGCACAGGATCGATCCGGCGGCAACGCATCCCATGCTGGCGAGCAGCATTCGCCGCTTGCCGTACATGTCACCGAGTCGTCCGCCGATGGGGGTGATGACCGCCCCGGCCAGCAATGTCATCGTGAGCGCCCAGGTGGTGTCCGACGGCGCGGCGTGTAAGAGGTCGGGCAATTGCGGGATCAGCGGCACGATGATCGTCTGCATCAACGCCACCACGATCCCGGCCGCGCACAGCACCGCGACGGCTGCGCGCGGGTGGGTCTGCGGATGGCCCGCGGACTCAGGACCCGCTGACCCAGATCTTCCTGACTCGTATCCCCCTGCGCGATTCGTCGCCGACACCAGCATCAACCTCCGCCGCTCACGCTATCCGACGCCGCCGAGCGAGCGATCGGTGGCATCGCCGGAGGAGTCACATGGGCGCCGGGCGGTAGGGGACGGCGTCGCCGATGGTGGCATCGACGTGGATGGCCCGGCCGAGCTGTGGGAAGGCCCGCTGCGGGCAGGCCGGGCGGTCGCAGACCTTGCATCCCGCGCCGATCGGCACGGTCATCCGGGTGTCGGTCACATCGACGCCGGTCGAGTACACCAGTCGATCGGCGTGGGCGAGGTCGCAGCCCAGGCCGATCGAGAAGCCGGTGCGCGGGGCGAGGAAGCCGTGATGGTCGCCCGTGGTACGGGCGAGCCAGAAGTACGAACGGCCGTCGGGCATCTGCGACACCTGGGTCACGATGCGCCCCGGCGTGGCGAAGGCGTCATGCACCACCCACAGCGGGCAGCTCCCGCCGACGCGGGAGAAGTGAAACGCCGTGGCCGACTGCCGTTTCGAGATGTTTCCGGCCCGGTCGGTACGGACGAAGATGAACGGTATGCCGCGGCTGCCGGGGCGCTGCAGGGTCGAGAGCCGATGACAGATCGTCTCGAAGCCGACCTCGAAGCCCACGCTCAGCAGTTCGATGTCGTAGCGGGCGTTCTCCGCGGCGGAGCGGAAGCGCTCGTAGGGCAGCAGTAGCGCTCCGGCGAAGTAGTTGGCGAGACCGATGCGTGCGACCGGAATCGTTGCAGTACTGAGGTTCTCGGCGCCGGCGAGGATGTCGTCGATGGTGGCGCCCTGATCCAGCAGCGCCAGCTGGGTGGCGAGCTGGAATGCGCGTTGCCCGGCGCTCAGGCGGCCGGCGAGATGAATCACCTTCTCGCCCGCGTCGAATCGGCGTTTGGGTACCGTGACGGCCGAATGCGGGTCGGCGTCATGGGTGATCGACACGCGGATGTCGAAGCGCCGCCGCATCACCTGCGCCAGTTGCAGATCGAGCCCGCCGATGTGCAGGTCCTCGTCGTCGAAGAGTCGCTCGGCGGCCTCGTCGAGTGCGCCGATGTAGTTCTTGCGGTCGTAGAAGAAGTCGCGCACCTCCTCGAACGGCATGGGCTCGTTCGCGATTCCCGGGTCGGTGATCCGGCCGCCGTAGGTTTCGAGTTCGGTTGTCGCGGCGGTGAGTCTGCGGTGCAGCGCCACCAGTGTTCGTCCGACCGCGGGCATGCGTCCGACGAGTTCGGTGATCTCCGCTCGCGTCACCTCGGCGGAATCGCTGTGTGCGCCGAGCGCCTCGGCGAGGTCGGCGACGAGCCGCGCATCGGTGTCGGTGGCGAAGTAGTCGGCGTCGAGTTCGAACTCGCGGGTGAGTGCGAGCAGGACGGGCACGGTGATGGGGCGCTGGTCGTTCTCGAGTTGGTTCACGTAGCTCGTCGATATCTCGATGCGCCGGGCCAGCGCGGCCTGCGAGAGGCCGCGCTCGTCGCGTAGTCGGCGCAGTCGTGCGCCCACGAACATCTTCGCCATGGCAGGCACAGTACCCGCCGTGGCGTTCACAACATTCGCAAGAACCCACGGAGATATCCACCTAATTACACATCTGCCAGGTCTTTCGCGTACCTGTCCCGTCTGCGTACGGTGCGAACATGATCAATCACGACGTGCGGACCCACCGCAGCTCCGAGGACTTCCCGCAAGCCGAGCATCTCGCGCAGAAGATCGCCGAGGTCGCCACCGACCCGGTCGCGGTGCCCGCCGAGACCGCGGAGATGGTCGTGAACCGCATCATCGACAATGCCGCGGTCAGCGCGGCCTCGGTGATCCGCCGCCCGGTCACCAGTGCTCGTGCACAGGCGTTGGCACACCCGCCTGCCGAAGGCGCCGCGGGTGCGGCCGTCTTCGGCGTCGACGGCCGGTATTCGCCGGAGTGGGCGGCCTGGGCCAATGGTGTGGCGGTGCGCGAACTCGACTTCCACGACACCTTCCTCGCCGCGGAGTATTCGCATCCCGGTGACAACATCCCGGCGCTGGTCGCGGTGGCCCAACACGTGGGTGCCTCGGGTGCCGATCTCATTCGAGGATTGGCCACGGCCTACGAGATCCAGATCGACCTGGTCCGCGGAATGTGCTTGCACGAGCACAAGATCGACCACGTCGCCCATCTCGGACCGTCCGTCGCGGCAGGTCTGGGCACCATGCTCGAGCTCGACGAGGAGACGATCTACCAGGCGATCGGACAGGCACTACATCTCACCACCGCGACGCGTCAGTCCCGCAAGGGCCTGATCTCCAGTTGGAAGGCGTATGCACCGGCACACGCCGGAAAGATCGCCATCGAGGCGGTGGACCGCGCGATGCGCGGCGAGGGTGCACCGGCGCCGATCTGGGAAGGTGAGGACGGGGTCATCGCGTGGCTGCTCGGTGGTCCCGAGAAGACCTACCGGATCCCGCTTCCCGGCCCGGGGGAACCCAAGCGTGCCATTCTGGACAGCTACACCAAGGAGCATTCCGCGGAATACCAGAGCCAGGCTCCGATCGACCTGGCGCGGCGCATGCGTGAGCGCATCGGCAACCTCGACGACATCGAGTCGATCGTCCTGCACACCAGCCATCACACGCACTACGTGATCGGCACGGGGTCGGGGGACCCCCAGAAATTCGATCCGTCCGCCAGCCGGGAGACCCTCGACCACTCGGTGATGTACATCTTCGCGGTTGCCTTGCAGGACGGCACGTGGCATCACGAGGAGTCCTACGCCCCCGAGCGCGCCGCCCGCCCGGACACGATTGCCTTGTGGCGCAAGATCTCCACGGTCGAGGACCCCGAGTGGACTCGCCGATACCATTCCACCGATCCGGCCGAGAAGGCGTTCGGCGCCAAGGCTGTGATCACACTGACCAACGGTGAGGTGATCACCGATGAACTCGCGGTCGCCGACGCCCACCCGCTCGGCGCTGCGCCGTTCGCGCGAGCTGCCTACGAGGCGAAGTTCGCGGCGATGGCGCAGGGGGTGGTCGACGCGGAGGAGCAGCAGCGATTCCTGGTGGCTGCTGCCGGGCTCGGCGACCTCGGGGCGGGCGAGCTCGGCGCGCTGAATGTGCGCGTCGAGCCGACCGTTCTGGACAAGGCGCCGACCATCGGTTCGGGGATCTTCTGATGAGCGAGTCGACATCGGGACTGTTCTCGGCCCGCACGTGCGCGGGGGACAAGCGCAAGGCCCTGCGTGCCGCCCTGGCATCGGGCGAGTTGCAGCGTTGGCCCGGTGCCTTCTCGCCGCTGGTGGCAAAACTGATCGCCGATATCGGCTTCGAGGGCATCTACATCTCCGGGGCGGTTCTCTCGGCGGACCTCGGTCTCCCCGACATCGGACTCACCACCCTGACCGAGGTTGCGGGGCGCGGCGCACAGATCGCGAACTCCACCGACCTGCCGAGCCTGATCGACGCCGACACCGGGTTCGGTGAGCCCGTGAGCGCGGCCCGCACCATCGCCGCGCTCGAGGACGCCGGGCTGGCCGGCTGTCATCTCGAGGATCAGGTCAACCCCAAACGGTGCGGTCACCTCGACGGCAAGGATGTGGTGCCCACCGGCGAGATGCTGCGCCGGCTGCGCGCGGCGGTGTCGGCGCGCCGCGACCACAGCTTCGTCATCTGTGCCCGCACCGACGCCGCGGGTATCGAAGGTCTTGATGCCGCGATCGAGCGGGCCAAGGCCTACGCCGACGCGGGCGCCGATCTGATCTTCACCGAGGCGCTGACCGATCTCGCCGAGTTCGAGAAGTTCCGTGCTGCTGTGGATGTGCCGCTGCTCGCGAACATGACCGAGTTCGGCAAGTCTCGGTTACTCACCACCGAGCAGTTGCGCGATGTTGGCTACAACGCGGTGATCTATCCGGTGACCACCTTGCGGATCGCGATGGGTGCAGTCGAGCGCGGACTCCGCGAGATCGACTCCGTGGGAACGCAATCCGGGCTACTCGACGAGATGCAACACCGCAGCAGACTCTACGAGTTGCTCCGGTACGCCGACTACAACACCTTCGACTCCGAACTGTTCAACTTCACTCTGGAAGGAACCCGGCCGTGACACCGACCAGTAAGACAGCTTCCGTGTCTCCCCAGTCCGCCGCGACTCAGCCCGCTCGCGATGAAACAGCCCCGAAGATCTACAAGGGTCTCGCCGGCGTGGTCGTCGACACCACCGCCATCTCGAAGGTGGTGCCCGAGACGAATTCCCTGACCTACCGCGGCTACGCGGTTCAGGATCTCGCAGCGCACTGCTCGTTCGAGCAGGTTGCCTATCTGCTCTGGCACGGCGAACTGCCGACCGATGCCGAGCTGGCGGCCTTCACGCAGCGGGAGCGAGCGCTCCGTCGGCTCGACCGTTCGACACAGGCCGTGCTGGCTCGCATTCCGGAGAACTGCCATCCGATGGATGTGGTGCGCACCGCGATCAGCTTCCTGGGCACCGAGGATCCCGACGAGGACAACGCGTCGCCGTCGGCGAATCTCGAGAAGGCACAACGCATGTTCGCGGTCCTGCCGACCATCGTCGCCGCCGACATGCGACGTCGCCGCGGCCTCGATCCGATTGCGCCGCATCACGGACTGGGCTATTCGGAGAACTTCCTGAATATGTGCTTCGGCGAGGTGCCCGATCCCGTGATCGTCCGGGCATTCGAGAAGTCGATGGTGCTCTACGCCGAACACAGCTTCAATGCTTCCACATTCGCCGCGCGTGTGGTCACCTCCACGCAGTCCGACATCTACAGCGCGGTCACCGCGGCGATCGGAGCACTCAAGGGATCGCTGCACGGCGGGGCGAATGAGGCGGTCATGTACGACATGATCGAGATCGATCGTCCCGAACGTGCACGGGAATGGTTGGAGGCCAAACTGTCTCGAAAAGAGAAAATCATGGGATTCGGCCATCGGGTGTACAAGAATGGTGATTCCCGCGTGCCGACGATGCAGGCTGCGTTCGAGGAGATCTCGCACCATCTCGGCGACACCCGGTGGCTCGCGATCTATCACGAGCTCGCCGACGAGATGTCGAGTCGCACCGGCATCAAGCCCAATCTGGACTTCCCGACCGGTCCGGCCTATCACCTGATGGGCTTTGACATCGCTTCGTTCACACCGATCTTCGTGATGAGCCGGATCACCGGCTGGACGGCGCACATCGTCGAGCAGACCGCGGCCAATGCCCTGATCCGTCCATTGTCGTCCTACGACGGACCGGCCCAGCGCGTTCTCATTGCTTAGGACTGGTTGCCCTGCTGCTGGGCTCGGCGGGATAAGGTCACCGTGGGGGCATGTGCATCGGGTCCATTTGTAGCGGGACAACGACAGAAACGGATGAGCAGCATGTTCGACAAGGTTTTGGTGGCCAACCGCGGTGAGATCGCGATCCGGGCGTTTCGCGCGGCGTACGAGCTCGGTGCCCGGACGGTCGCGATCTTCCCTTACGAGGATCGCAACTCCCTGCATCGGTTGAAGGCCGACGAGTCCTACCAGATCGGCGTTCCCGGGCATCCGGTGCGCGCGTATCTCTCGGTCGACGAGGTGGTGGGCGCGGCGCAGCGATGCGGCGCGGATGCGGTGTATCCCGGCTACGGGTTCCTCTCGGAGAACGCCGGTCTCGCGCGGGCATGCGCGGAGGCCGGGATCACCTTCGTCGGCCCCAAGGCCGATGTGCTCGACCTGACCGGCAACAAGGCGCAGGCGATCGCGGCGGCGCGGGCAGCGGGTCTGCCGGTGCTGTCCTCCTCGGAGCCGTCGTCGGATGTCGAGGAGTTGGTGACGGCGTCGGAACAGATGCAGTTCCCGGTGTTCGTGAAGGCGGTTGCCGGTGGCGGTGGCCGCGGAATGCGGCGCGTCGATGACCCGTCGACTCTGCGGGAATCGATCGAGGCGGCCTCGCGCGAGGCGGAAGCGGCCTTCGGTGATGCGACGGTGTTCCTCGAGCAGGCCGTCATCAATCCACGCCATATCGAGGTGCAGATCCTCGCCGACACCCACGGCGACGTCATCCATCTGTTCGAGCGGGACTGCAGTGTGCAGCGGCGTCATCAGAAGGTGGTGGAGCTGGCCCCGGCGCCCAATCTCGATCCGGTGCTGCGTGAACGGATCTGCGCCGACGCGGTCGCCTTCGCCCGGCAGATCGGTTACTCGTGTGCGGGTACGGTCGAGTTCCTCGTCGACGAGCAGGGCAGGCATGTCTTCATCGAGATGAATCCGCGAATTCAGGTGGAGCACACGGTGACCGAGGAGATCACCGATGTGGATCTGGTGGGTGCGCAGCTGCGGGTGGCCTCGGGTGAATCGTTGGCCGACCTCGGTCTGACGCAGGACGCGATCACCGTGCACGGCGCGGCGATGCAATGCCGGATCACCACCGAGGACCCGGCCGACGGTTTCCGGCCCGACGTCGGGCGGATCACCGCCTACCGCACGCCGGGTGGTGCCGGTATCCGCCTGGACGGCGGAGCCAACCTCGGCGGTGAGGTCAGCGGCCACTTCGATTCCATGCTGGTCAAATTGACCTGCCGCGGCCGGGACTTCGCCACCGCCGCGCGCCGGGCCCGACGGGCGCTGGCCGAGTTCCGGATTCGTGGCGTCGCCACCAATATTCCGTTCCTGCAGGCGGTTCTCGACGACCCGGATTTCCGGGCCGGGCGAGTCACCACGTCGTTCATCGACGAGCGACCCTGGTTGCTGACCACCGGTGGATCGGCCGACCGCGGTACCCGCATCCTGGAATACCTCGCCGACGTGACCGTCAACAAACCGCACGGTGAGCGGCCGTCGACGGTGTATCCGCGGGACAAGCTGCCCACCGTGGAGCGCTCGGTGCTCGGTGCGCCGCCTGCTGGTTCCAAGCAGCGGCTGACCGAGCTGGGCCCGGAGGGATTCGCCCGGGCACTGCGTGATTCGCCGGCGGTCGGGGTCACCGACACGACCTTCCGTGACGCCCACCAGTCGTTGCTGGCGACACGGTTGCGGACCTCGGCGCTGATCACCGTGGCCCCGTACGTGGCGGCGCTGACCCCGCAGCTGCTGTCGGTGGAGTGCTGGGGTGGTGCGACCTACGATGTGGCGCTGCGCTTTCTGAAGGAGGATCCGTGGGATCGGTTGGCGCAACTGCGCGAAGCGATGCCCAACATCTGCCTGCAGATGCTGTTGCGGGGTGCGAACACCGTCGGCTACACCCCGTATCCGACGAAGGTGACCACCGCCTTCGTCGCCGAGGCGACCGCCACCGGTGTGGACATCTTCCGGATCTTCGACGCGCTCAACAACATCGAGCAGATGCGCCCGGCGATCGAGGCGGTCCGCGAGACGGGCACGGCGGTCGCCGAGGTGGCGATGAGCTATACCGGTGACGTGGCGAACCCGGCCGAGGATCTTTACACCCTGGACTACTATCTGCGGCTGGCCGAGCAGATCGTCGACGCCGGTGCGCACATCCTGGCCATCAAGGACATGGCGGGCCTGCTGCGTGCGCCCGCGGCGACCAAGCTGATCACCGCCCTGCGCAAGGAATTCGATCTGCCGATCCACGTGCACACCCACGACACCCCCGGTGGTCAGCTCGCGACCTATCTGGCGGCGGTCACTGCCGGTGCCGACGCGGTCGACGGGGCATCGGCGGCGTTGGCCGGTACGACCAGTCAGCCCCCGCTGTCGGCGATCGTCGCCGCCTTCGCGCATTCCGAGCACGACACCGGTCTGGATCTGGCGGCGGTGTGCGACCTCGAGCCCTACTGGGAGGCGATCCGAAAGGTCTACGCGCCCTTTGAGTCCGGGATTCCCGGGCCCACCGGGCGGGTGTACTCGCATGAGATCCCGGGCGGCCAGCTCAGCAACCTGCGGCAGCAGGCGATCGCCCTCGGTCTCGGTAATCGCTTCGAGGCCGTGGAGGAGGCCTACGCGTCGGCCGATGCGATGCTGGGCCGTCTGGTGAAGGTGACGCCGTCCTCGAAGGTGGTCGGTGACCTCGCCTTGGCGCTGGTCGGCCAGGGCATCGAACCGCGTGACTTCGCGAACGATCCGGCCGCCTACGACATTCCGGATTCGGTGATCGGGTTCTTGCGCGGCGAGTTGGGCGACCCGCCCGGTGGATGGCCGGAACCGTTGCGTACCAAGGCACTCGAGGGTCGCCGCCCCGCCGAGCCGGTGGTCGAACTCGCCGCCGAGGACTCCGCCGCGCTCGACGTCGCGGGACGAACCCGACAGGAGACGTTGAACCGCTTGCTGTTCCCCGGCCCCACCAAGGAGTTCACCGAACACCAGGAGGCCTACGGCGACACCTCACGGCTCTCGGCGAACCAGTTCTTCTACGGGTTGCGTTATGGCGAAGAACACCACGTCGAACTCGAACCCGGTGTGGTGCTGCTCATCGGACTCGAGGCGATCAGCGACGCCGACGAGCGCGGCATGCGGACCGTGATGTGTGTGATCAACGGCCAACTCCGCCCGATCGCGGTGCGTGACCGTTCGATCGACTCCGCGGTGGAGGCTGCCGAGAAGGCCGACCGGGCCAATCCGGGTTCGGTCGGGGCGCCGTTCGCGGGTGTGGTGTCGATCTCGGTGGAGGTCGGCGACGAGGTGGCTGCCGGTGCGGCAATCGGCACCATCGAGGCCATGAAGATGGAGGCCACCATCACCGCGCCCGTCGGCGGCAAGGTCACCCGCGTCGCGGTGGGCGCGGTCACCTCCGTGGCGCCCGGGGACCTGCTCATCGAGATCGGTTAGGCCCGCCGGCCGCGGTCGCCGGGTGTTCCGATCTCGGCGACCAGCGCGCCGATCTTGATGCCGATGCACAGGCTCGCGAAGGTCGCGGGCGTCGTCTGAAGTGCGTGCGTGTCGAAGGAGGCGAGGGCGACCAGCCCCACGGTGCCGGGCACCAGCAGCAGGAATGCGGGCTGGAAGGAGATGGTCGCGGGTACGGCGACGGTGAGTCGTTCGATCATCCGGGCCGCGACGAACAGCACCGCGGCACTTACCCCGGTGGCCACCACATTGCCGACCCAGGCGGACGCCGCGGTGAGCACCGCGTAGGTGCACACCATCACGCCAACGCTGAGCGCGGTGAGCTTGAGCCCGGAGCCGAAGGCGCAGCCGACGCCGACGGCGAGTGCGACGACGCCGATCCACGACAGCCACAGCGGTGGTAGTGCCTGCCATCCGTCACTGCCCGCCACCGAGGAGATCTGCCCGACGAGGGCTGCGGAATCCGGATCGATCCGTAGGCCGGTCACCGCGGCGCCCGCGGCGATGCCGCCGGCCATGAAGCCGAGCATGATCAGTCCGTAGAGCAGGCGCGCGGAGCCGGTGACGATGTCGGTGGCCGTCAGTTCCAGCAGGGCGTTGGTGATCAGTGCGCCCGGCACGAGGATCGCGATCGGCGCGCACACCCCGAACAGCGGCACCGAGCCGGCACCCACCGCCGACGCGACGGAGGCGACGACGAGGGTCGAGACGAAGGCGGCGACGAACGGCACGATCGCCGCGCCACTCTCGATCCGGTCGAGGATCGTCTTCAGGATGCCGACCAGTCCGCCCGCGGCCATCGCGATGAGGATCGCCCACCACGGGCAGCGGAACACCGTGGCCAACCCGCCGGCGACCAGTGCGCTGCCGAGAATCCAGGACAGTTGCGGGTGGGGGCGCGGCATCGCACGAATGCGGTCGATTCGTTCGGGCAGACCGTCGAGCGGCACCGCCGCCGAGGTCGTCTCGTGTACCAGTCTGCTCGCGTGGGCCGACTGCCGGAACGAGAGCTCGGCGGCGTCGGAGTGGAACATCCGGACCGTGCCGGTCTCGGGCTTGGTGACGAGAACGGCTTCGGGCAGCACCGAGAACGTCAACGCCCGGGCCGTGCGGGGGTGTGTCTCGGCCGCCTGCTCGAGTGCGGCGCGGACGTCGGTGACCGACAGGCCCGCGTCGAGGAGTAGTGCCCCGAGATGGCCCAGATGCCGCGCGGCCGCGGCTTCGTCGGTATCGGACGGATGTGGCTCGTGCGGATGTTCCTCGGACGGTTGTGGGTCGGTCACCCGGGATCGGCCTCCTGATGTCGGCGGTGCGGTCTCAGCGCACGACGCTGCGTGCGAATCGGGTGAGCTCGTCGGCGGCGTTGAGATAACGGTACGGCTGCGAACTCGGGAAGCTGATGCTCTCGCCGGGGCCGAGTTCGGTTGCCGAGGAATCGAATTCGATGCGCAGCCGGCCGGTGGCCACCACGATGATCTCCCACCATCCGGGTGGATCGGGCTCGGCGTCGTACCGATCACCGGGGCCCAGCGTCCACGCCCACAACTGTGATTCCTGGGAGGCGGGGACGCTGGCGAGCAGCCGGCCGACGCTCGCCTCGTGGTCGCCGCGCCAGGCGAGGACGTTGAGGTCGGTCGGCCCGTCGCCGAGGGTGTCGGGGTCGCGCACCATGTCGACGAAGGTGACATCGAGTGCCTCGGCGAGGCGGTCGAGGCTGGCCAGGCTGATGTTGGTGTCGCCGCCCTCGACCTTGACGATCATCCGGCGACTGATGCCCGATGCGTCGGCGAGCGCCGCCTGGCTCAGGCCCGACTCCTGACGGAAGTGTCGAAGGTTGTGAGACACATGCGCCAACACGTCCGCCCGATTTGCCATGCGCACTATAGTACCGATAGCTTGTCGACCATGGTCAGGTGCACTATGTTGCGCAAGCCGGAGCTGGTGCTCCGGCCGGAGTCGGCGCTGCTCGCGGTCACCGCGGTGTGGGGAGGAACCTTCCTCGTCGTCCACACCGCTGTTGCGCACAGCGGGCCGTTGTTCTTCGTCGGACTCCGGTTCGTGCTCGCCGGGCTCCTCGGCCTGGTGGTGTTCGGGCGGAGGTTGCGGGGGATCACCCGCGCGGATATGGGGGCGGGGCTGGCCATCGGGGCGATGATGGCCGTCGCCTACAGTCTGCAGACCTTCGGCCTGCAAACCATCAGCTCGAGTGCCTCGGCGTTCATCACCGCGCTGTACGTCCCGCTGGTGCCGGTGGCGCAATGGGCGATCTTCCGCAAGGCCCCGGGCGTGATGAGTTGGGTGGGGGTGGTGCTGGCCTTCGTCGGATTGATGCTGCTCGCCGGTGGGACCGGTGGCGGGATCGGCTTCGGCACTGGAGAACTGGCGACCGTGATCGGAGCGGTGGCGTGTGCCGGTGAGATCGTGCTGATCGGGTTCTTCGCGGGCAGGGTCGACATCGCCCGCGTCACCATCATCCAGTTGCTCGCCGGTGGCGTCTTCTGCTTTGCCGCCATGCCCGTTGCCGGAGAAGCTGTTCCGTCGTTCTCCTGGGTCTGGCTGGGTGCGGCGCTGGCGATGGCGTCGGCGAGCATCGTCATCCAGTTGACCATGAACTGGGCCCAGCGCCACGTCAGCCCGACGCGGGCGACCGTGATCTATGCCGGAGAACCGGTGTGGGCGGGGATCTTCGGGCGTCTCGCAGGCGATCGGCTCCCGCCCGCGGCTTTGCTCGGCGGCGTGTTGATCGTTCTCGGCGTGCTGGTCAGTGAATGGCGACCGCGGTCACGACGTGCCGTCGAGAAGGGCGTCACACCGGTCACGGCAGCTGCGAATGAGCCTGGCATTGGGGTCGTCGACCGACTCGATCCACCGCCGGGCGTTCTCGGCGCTGCGGCCGGCTGCGATGTGGCGAACCGATAGCCGTTCCCGCCGAACATCATCGGGGACGTCGACGAACCACAGACGGTCGATGAGGTCGCGTACCGGCGACCACTCACCGTCGAGGGCGAGGTAATTGCCCTCGACGACAAGCACCTTCGCGGTGGCCGGGATGATCAGCGCCGCCGCGATGGGCTCGGCGGCGCCGCCAATGACCCCACGATGATCGAAATCCGGTGCGTAGATGTCTTTTCCGGGGACGGCCGCGCGGCGGAGCAGCGAGACGAATCCGTCGACGTCGAAGGGGTCGGGGGCACCGCGACGATCGGTCCGGCCCAGACGCTGCAGCACGGTGG
>NZ_MVPX01000014.1:0-8870 GCF_002043085.1 Gordonia sp. i37
CGCCTCCTGGCCGCAACCGACACAGTCACCGATCTACACAACCGACCCGATTAACTGAACGGTATTGCAGCTAGCATGGCATGGTGCATGACGAGATCGAGTGGTTCATCACCATTGCCGAGGCCGAGAACCTGACGGCGGCCGGTGAGCGGCTCGCCGTCTCGCAGCCGACCCTGTCGCGATTCGTGGGCAGGCTCGAGCGAGAGGTCGGCGTTGCGCTGTTCGACCGGCATGGCCGACGTCTGGCGCTGAACGCCTACGGCCGTGTCTACCTCGAACGGGCGCGTCGCGCGCACGCACAACTCGACGCCGCACGCCGGGAGATCGACGACATGCGTCGACCGACGCGAGGTGTGGTCCGGCTGGCTTTCCTGCATTCGTTCGGCATCAGCCTGGTGCCGCAACTCATCCGGGCATTCCGCGAGCGCAATCCGGGTGCGGGATTCACCCTCGCGCAGGACTCCGTGGCCACCGTCGTCGAGCACATCGAGACCGGCGACGCCGATCTGGCCATCGTCGCGCCGCGGCCGATGCGGACCGACATGGCGTGGCAGCCGATCGCGCAACAGAATCTGGCGCTCGTCGTGCCGCGTGGTCACCGCTTTGCCGGCCGGACGAGTATCGGTCTGGCAGAGGCCGCCGACGAGGAGTTCATCGTCATGCAACACGGATTCGGCATGCGCCGGATCTTCGACGAGCTGTGTGCGTCCGCCGACATCACCCCGACCATCACGTTCGAGTCGGCCGAGCTCGCGACGATCGCCGGGCTGGTCGGGGCGGGCCTGGGAGTGGGTGTGGTCCCCGTCGACGATGCGAACCGGGTCGCCGACGTCGTGTTCGTCCCGCTGGCTGGTGAGACACGTGAGATCGGGTTGACGTGGTTTCGGCCGCGACCACTTCCGGTGGCGGCTGAGCGGTTTAGGGTGTTTGTCGGAGAGTTTGCCGCCGGTGGTGCGGAATCGGCAGCGGGACAGTAGGTCTCGAGGCCGGTGCATTCGGGCGGTTTGTCCGATAGTTCGGATTGACTGGTGGGCAAGGTAATTCGGTCAACCGAGGTCCATCGGCCGAGCGGCGCAATGGTGTCATACTCGCGTGGTGGGGTGAGTTCCCCGCGAGGTGATCAGGGAGGTAAGGCCAGTGAACGCTCCGTTGGACCCCGTTGCGAGTGCGCGGCTCGCCGAGAGTGGTCGGCTCTTCACCTCGGATTTGTCGATCGACGAATTCGTCCTGCTCGAGTCGGCGGGATTCGAGCCGCTGGGTCTGGTGATGGGGACGTCGGTGTATCACGTCGGCATCCAGACCGCGTCGATCCGGCAGAGCACGGAGATGCAGGTGCTCACCTCTGCGATGTACAACGTCCGCGAGAACGCCATGGCGCGGATGCAGGCCGAGGCTGACGCGCTGCACGCTGATGGGATCGTCGGTGTGCGACTGGAATGGCGGCCGCACGGCGCCTCGCCGGAGCACATCGAATACCTGGCGATCGGCACCGCGGTGCGGTTCACCGCGAAGCCCGGCGCCTATCGTCGTCCCGACGGGCGGGCGTTCAGCTCGCATCTGTCGGGTCAGGACCTGTTCAAACTCTCGCAGGCCGGGTACGCGCCGGTCGCGTTCACCTTGGGTAACTGCGTGTATCACGTTGCGGTGCAGGGATTCATGCAGACGCTCAAGCAGATGGGCCGCAACGTGGAGATGCCGCAGTGGACGCAGGCCTACTACGAGGCGCGAGAACTCGCGATGACGCGCATGCAGTCCGAGGCCGAGCGTGACGGGGGTACGGGCATCGTCGGGGTGCAATTCTCGGTGTCCGAATGGGTTTGGGGGCCACACACATTGGAGTTCTTCGTGATCGGTACCGCAGTACGGCGAACCGGAGAGCCCACCCCGGTGCGTCCCTCGCCCGTCCTGTCCTTCTGATCATGACCATCCCTGACTCCGAGAGGTTCGACGTTGATTCCGCGACAAGGGTTCTCGCGGCGGTGCTGACATCGCCGGCGGGCGCGCGTACGGCCATCGGAGCGTTCGCCGATGTGCCCGGACTCGTCTATCGGGCCGAGCAACCCGCCAGGCTGCTCCGTGCCGCCAAGCCGCCGGTGCTACGTGCGGGGGAGTGGGAGTTCGTGGCGACGGGGCCGGGCGCGGCACCGATGGAACTGCGCCACACCGTACGCGGCATCACATTGCAGACCGAGCGACCCGCGCCGTCGGACGCGGCACGTCGACTCGCCGTCGAAGTGCTCTCCGCCGCACAGCAACTCGGCTCGGAGACCGACATCGCCGTGCACTCGGCGCTCTACGGTCTCGCCGCGATCGTCTGAACGCTCCGGCGGGCGGCGAGGACCTTGTCGGCCAGGTCGTCGGGATGGATGTTGCGTCGTGGGCGTACGGCGTCCATCGTCCGCAGGCGTCCGGCGAAGCGAGACAGTGCCCGGCGGTCGGCCGCCGAGACCGTGATCCCCAACATCTGCGCGGCCACCGGATGCTGGATCGCGCGCACCGCCCGGGTCGGAAGCTGCTGGAACAGCCAATAATCCGGGCGCAGCAACTGATCCCGATACCAGTCGAGGCCCGGTACCGGATCGAGTTCGGTGGCCAGCGCATGCGTGAAGTAGTCGCCGAAGTCGTCGAGCGAGGCGGGCATCTCCCGTGCCGAGATCCCGTACCGCCGATACCACTCGCAGGTCTCGTCGTAGAGCCGACGCTTGTCGTCGGCGTCGAGACCACCGAAGAACACCTCGACACAGGTGAACAGGGCATCCACGTAGGTGGCGTGCTCGAAGAAGAACACCGACGGATTCAGTGCGTGATACGCACGTCCGTCCGGTCGGCGTCCGCGAAACGAGTCGTGGCTGTAGCGGATGAGGCGCACCTCGTCGAAGCCGGCGTCGTATCCCGACCGGATGATGCACGGCACGGTGCGCTGTTTGTGCACGAACACCCGTCGCGGAACGATGGAGAACTCGTGCGTCGCCGCGGCGATCGACGGGTGCAACATCTGCAACGACACCGCTCGGCAGATCGACATCACGAAACGTCGATCGGCGAGAAAACGCCACAGCAGCGATGTCTCGTCGAGTCGAATGCGTGCGGCACCGGAACGTGCTGACGTCATCGTGGCCCCCCGACCTCGTGTGAGTGTGTCCACGATAGCGCGAGACCGGGCCGAGATGGCGCGAGCCGGGGCCGCGATCGACGATGTGCGGCAATCGGGACACCGCGCGGCGGTAAGCTCACCGGCATCGACCCGGGTGCACCCGAGACCGACACGGCAACCGAGACAGGGCACGACGATGACCCACTGGTTCGACCACGCCATCGTGGCCACCGGTCGTCTGCCGCTGTTCCTGTTCCTCCTCGCGTTCATCGCGACATTCCTGTTCATCCGGATCAGCGTGCGGCTCATCCGCGCGCAGGTGCGCTGGTGGCCGGGCAACGTCACGCCCGGCGGGATGCACCTGCACCACGAGTTCTTCGGAGTCATCGCGATGCTGTTGTCGGGGTTCGGTCTCGTGGCGCTCTCGCGCTTCGACACCCCGATCGCCGACTGCGTGCTCGCGGCGATCTTCGGAATCGGTTGCGCGTTGGTGCTCGACGAGTTCGCACTGATCCTGCATCTGCGAGATGTGTACTGGGAGAAAGAAGGCCGTTCGTCGGTCGATGCGGTCTTCGTCGCGATCGCGATCGGGGTGCTGTTTCTCCTCGGATTACGGCCATTGGGCTTCTCCGACGCGGCCACCGAGATCGCCGCAGGCCCCGACCCGGGTACCCGGATCGCCGCCGCGGTGATCGTGACCGCCAATGTGGTGCTGGCGGTGATCACCCTGATGAAGGGCAAGCTGTGGACCGGGCTGATCGGGATGTTCATCCCGTTCCTGTTGTTGTTCGGGACCTTTCGCGTGGCCCGTCCCCGGTCACCGTGGGCGCGCTGGTTCTACGCAGGCAAGGAGGGCAAGCTCGACAAGGCGATCCGCCGTGAGATCCGCTACCGGGAGCCGCTGATCCGCTGGAAGATCGTGGTCCAGGAGGCGCTCGCCGGTCGCTTCGGCGTCCCCGACCTCCCGCCCGTGCTCCCGGTGACCCCGGCTCCCGTCCCGCCGAGGGTCGCCGCTCCCAACGCGGTGGCGACGGCCATCCGATGGCGACGGACCCGTCGCGAACTGCGTGTGGTGCCGACCTGGCGTCTGCCGGTGATCCTGGTGGTGCTCGCGGTGATTGCCGCGATCTTGTGCATCGCCCTCGACGAATCGCTGGGGCTGCAGGTGGATTCGGGGACCTTGGCCACGGTGTTGGGGGTCATCGCGGGAGCAATGGCCACGCTGACCGGTCTGGTGTTCACCGCGGTCACCCTGGCGATGCAGTTCGGGGCGTCGCAGATCTCGGTGCGTGTCATCCCTCGGCTGCAACGCGAGCCCGTGATGCGCTGGTCGATCGGGTTCTTCCTGGCCACATTCGTGTTCAGTGTGATGGTGGCGATGGACCTGGCGCTGGCCGAACCCGACGACACCACGCCCGGGGTGTCGACGGCGATCGCGGCGTTGCTGACCGTCGTCTCGGCCTTCCTGTTCATCGCGCTGGTGGCCAAGGTAGGCACCGTGCTCAACTCTGCTCAACTCATGCGCTGGATCGCCGCCGACGGCCGCTCGGCGATCCGCCGCCAGTTTCCCGACGAGGTTGCCGCAGAGGAGGTTGCCGCAGAGGAGGTTGCCGCAGAGGAGGTTGCCCCGGGGCCGGTTCCGGAACACGGTACGCACGACGCAGTGGTGCCCGTCGGCCCGCCCGCGGTGGACTCCGGGCATCCCGACGATGCGCGCCGGATCATTCACCTCAAGGAGACCGCGACCCGCGGCCGGGTGCTGCTGGCGGTCAACGTCGCGAAACTACAGCGATACGCCGTCTCCGGGAACGTGCGATTCGACCTGCTGGTCGCCGTGGGCGATCACGTCCCGCACGACGTCGGGGTGATCGCCGTCAGCGGTGAGCACCGCGACTCGATTGCCGCCCACAAGGTGTTGCGCTGCTTACTCTTCGGGGATATCCACCAACCGTCAGTGAGCCCCGCGGCTGCGCTGCAATCGATCTCCGACATCGCCCTCAAGGCGATCTCCAGTGCGGGCAACGACCCGAGCACCGTCGTCCTCGCGCTCGACCACACCGAGGATCTGCTGCTGATGCTGGCCCCCCGCGTGCGTGCGGACCTGCTCTCCACACGAGCCACCCTGGTCGGTGGCTACCGGCGCAGCTGGGCCGACTACGTCGCCATCGGCACCGACGAGATCCGTCGACACAGTCACGGGCAGGCACAGGTCCACCGACGTCTGCGCGCACTGTACGAGACGCTCGCGCGCCGCTGCCCGGCCGATCAGCTGCCACCGATCACCGGACGTCTTGCGGCGCTGGACCAACAGATCGACCTCGAGTGGCAGGTCCCGCTCGACCGCAGGCTCGCCCGCGCCCCTGATCGACAAGGCTCCGGGTCGGAGCGGGGGTCGGTGGGCTGAGTGGCCGCGTTCTCCGACATCGACGGCTGCGGCGGGGAGCTCGTGCATTCACGGCCGACGCGACGTTCTCGGTGTCCGCGGTAGCTCGAATGCAGTGCCGCCTCAAGCGGTCTCGAGGCTGCCGCACGCGGCTCGCACCTCGACCATCGATGCACGAAACCGGGCGCGGGTCACATCCACGCACGGTGATCGGCCGCTTCAAGGGGTCTCCAGGGAGGTGAAATTCAGTGCGCGGTCACCGATTCGGTCAGGAATGCGGTGGCGCGCCGGACGGCCGGGCGGGCGTCGGGTGTGAGTCGGCCGAACATCTGGAAGACGTGGCCCTGACCACGCCAGGCCTCGATCTGCGCGTCTCCGCCGGCGCGCACCAGTGCCTGGTGGTAGTCGCGCGCGTCCTGGCCCATCACCTCGAGGCCGCCGTATTGGATCAGCGTGCGCGGCAACGTGATCCCGTCGTCGAGTGGGATGCGCATCCGCGGGTGGTCGGGATCGGCGTCACCGGTGTAGAGACGCAGGATCTTCTGCGCCGCAACGGCATCGATGATCGGATCGCGCGCCCCTGCGCGTTCGTGAGCGACGGCGGTGGCGAAGCTGGGGTCGTAGAGCGGGGAGAACAACACCATGGCGCTGGGTTGTGGGGTGCCGGTTCGGTGATTGTCGGCGAGCAGATCCAGCGCGAGATGACCGCCCGCCGAATCCCCTGCCACGACGATGCGGTCGGCGTCGATGCCCTGGTCGAGCAGCCAGTGATAGCCGCGGATGGTGTCGTCTCCGCCGGTCGGCCACCGGTATTCGGGACCGAGGCGATAGTCGAGGCTGAACGCGAGGAAACCGGTCTGCCTGCTCAACCGCGCGACCAGACCGCGATGTGTGCGCGGCGAACAGACCACGTATCCCGACCCGTGCAGGTAGTAGATGATCGGCCGATCACGCCCGCGGGTCAGGCCGGGACCGTGGGTGTCGACCGTGCCCACCCACTCGCCGCGCACCTGGCCGTCACCGTGACGGGTGGCGATCGGGAGCACCGCGGTGCCCGCGGGGACCGGGCACATCGCGGCCAGCGAGCGGTTCACGCCCGGCCGCGTGGCCCGCAGCATCCGGACCGCCACCGGAGAGGGGCCGTAGCGGGTGGCCGCCATCAGCGGTCGGCTGACCCGGCTCAGATAGCTGTTGAGGGCGTGCGACCGGCGCGAACCCGGACCGACGTGGGTGTCGGGGTGCGGTGGTGCCGCAGGATCGGACAGGTCAGGGGCGACGGTGTTCACGAAATCGACAGTAGGACGACGGACGGCCCGGCATGAGCGGATTGGGCGCTGTCGGCGGCTGGGAGGGCGCTGTCGGCGAGGAGATGGGCGCTGTCGGCGCTTGGGAGGGCGCTGTCGGCGAGGAGAAGGGCGCTGTCGGGGACGAACGTACGGCAACACTCGTTGTGCGCCATACGCTGCGACGTCGGCGTCGATGTGGTAGCCGGATTTCGATACTGGGCACCGCGCGTGAGAAAATACCTGACAATGCTTAGCGAGCAGGGTGGTTCCTGCCTGGCAACGACTGCCGGGTCCAGGTGTCAGCAACGGCGCTGACCTCAGGGGACGCCACCGTCCGATCGTCGGAAGAGCCAGGTCAGCCCATGGTTTCGGCACTTCCGGGGGCACAGTCGACGGTGCCGCGTCCGCACAGACGTATACGGGTCAATCGGTGCGCAACGTCGCGCGCGAAGTGAGGCAGATTATGAAGCATGCTCCTGGTCCCACAGGGCTGTACGACCCCATCCACGAGCACGACGCCTGCGGTGTCGCCTTCGTCGTCGACATGCACGGCCGACGCAGCCGGGACATCGTGGACAAGGCCATCACCGCGCTGATCAACCTCGAGCACCGCGGAGCCGCGGGTGCCGAACCGAACACCGGTGACGGCGCCGGCATCATGATCCAGGTACCCGACCGCTTCCTGCGCGAGGTCGTCGACTTCGAGCTGCCCGCCGAGGGCGGCTACGCCACCGGTATCGCCTTCTTGCCGCAGGGCTCCAAGGACGCCGCCGAGGCGTGCGAATCGGTCGAGAAGATCGTCGAGGCCGAGGGGCTGCGGATGCTCGGCTGGCGCGAGGTGCCGGTCAACGAGAACGGTCTCGGCGCACTCGCCCGCGACGCGATGCCGACCTTCCGCCAGGTGTTCATCGCGCTGCCCGAGGGCACGCCCGATCCCGACGGCATGGTGATCGAACGCCGGGCCTTTGTGGTGCGCAAGCGCGTCCAGAACGAGCTCGGCACCAAGGGTGCAGGCGCCGACGGCCCGGGCCGCGAGACCGTGTACTTCCCGAGCCTGTCCGGCAAGACCTTCGTCTACAAGGGCATGCTGACCACCCCGCAGCTGCGCGAGTTCTATCTGGACCTGCAGGACTCGCGGGTCGAGAGCGCGCTGGGCCTGGTGCACTCGCGCTTCTCCACCAACACCTTCCCGTCGTGGCCGCTGGCGCATCCGTTCCGGCGCGTCGCCCACAACGGCGAGATCAACACCGTCACCGGTAACGAGAACTGGATGCGGGCGCGCGAGGCGCTCATCGACACCGAGTTGTTCGGTGACGACGTCTCGCAGAAGATCTTCCCGGTGTGCACGCTCGGTGCCTCGGACACCGCGCGCTTCGACGAGGTCCTCGAGATGCTGCACCTCGGTGGTCGCAGCCTGCCGCACGCGGTGCTGATGATGATCCCGGAGGCCTGGGAGCGTCACGAGTCGATGAAGCCCGAGCACAAGGCGTTCTACGAGTACCACGCCACGTTGATGGAGCCATGGGACGGACCGGCCTCGGTCTGCTTCACCGACGGCACCGTCGTCGGCGCCGTCCTCGACCGGAACGGCTTGCGCCCCAGCCGGATCTGGGTCACCAAGGACGGACTGGTCGTGATGGCCTCGGAGGTCGGCGTCCTCGACATCGACCACGCCGACGTCGTGCAGAAGATGCGGCTGCAGCCCGGCCGGATGTTCCTGGTGGACACCGCCGCCGGCCGCATCGTCGACGACGAGGAGATCAAGGATCAGCTCGCCGCCGAGCACCCGTACCAGGAGTGGCTCGATAACGGCCTGGTGCACATCGACAACGTCAAGGCGTTGCCGCACCAGCACATGTCGCATCACCGGGTCACCCTGCGGCAGTTGACCTTCGGCTACACCACCGAGGAGCTCGACCTGCTGGTGGCGCCGATGGCCCGCACCGGTGCCGAGGCGATCGGCTCGATGGGCACCGACACCCCGATCGCGGTGCTCTCGGCCCGGCCGCGGATGCTGTTCGACTACTTCCAGCAGATGTTCGCCCAGGTCACCAACCCGCCGCTGGACGCGATCCGCGAGGAGATCGTCACCGCGATCGGCGGGGCC
>NZ_MVPX01000140.1:0-3288 GCF_002043085.1 Gordonia sp. i37
CGAGCCTCTCGGTGAGGTCGGCGACGACGCGGCGGGCGATGGTGGTCTTGCCCGCGCCCGGGGCCCCGGTGAAGCCGGCCACGAATCGTGGTGTGTCCGCGGCCGCCTCGATGATCTCCGTCGTCGGCGTCATGTGCCGCGACTCTAGACCATCGAGAACGGTGTCGTCACCGGGACGGCCGCGGGGGCACCGGGCACGGGGCGATCAGTGACCCGGGCCGAAGAAGCTGACGTCGTCATTGCCGATGAGATCGGGCACGGTCCAGCCGTCGAGGTCGTATTCGGCCAGGCAGGCCTCGGCGAGCCCCTTCATCTGATCGACCCCGCCGCGGTTCTGTGCGGCGAAGAGCAACTCGGCCTTGACGTTCTCGTGGTTGCCCGAGTAGTTGCGCTCGTAGAGCTCGTGGCGGCCGCCGAATTCGGAGCCGATCGAATCCCACAGTGCCTTCATGACCTTCACGCGGTCCACGGCGGTGATGCCGTTGGAGCCGCGGACGTACTTGTCGAGGTAGGGCCGCACGGTGGGGCTCTTGAAGTCGGCGGCGCTCGAGGGCAGATAGATCAGCCCCGATGCGACGTCCTGTTCGATGATCTCCTTGATGCGCGGATAGCCCTGCATCATGAACATGCGGTAGGTCAGGCCGTACTCCAGGCGTGGGATGACGGTGTCGCCGATCCAGGGTTCCGGGTTGTGGGCCATCGCGTCGGTGAGGGTCCAGAAGAGATTGCGCCAGCCGATCACCTCGCCGACGCGGGTCTGCACGCCGCGGAACCCGCCCGAGCCGGTGCAGTCGAGGGCCTTCATCAGCAGGCCGGCGATGAAGTCGAGCTTCACCGCGAGACGGGTGCAGCCCTGGAAGGTGAAGCGCGGCAGGAAACCCGACTGCGGGAAGAACGCGTTGATGCGTTCGACGTCGCCGTACATGAAGACGTTCTCCCACGGCACGAGCACCTTGTCGAAGACGAAGATGGTGTCGTTCTCGTCCATCCGGCTCGAGAGCGGGTAGTCGAACGGCGAGCCCATCACCGCGGCCTGCTGGGTGTAGGACGAGCGGCAGATCAGTTTGATGCCGGGCGAGTCCATCGGCACCGTGCAGATGAGTGCGAATTCCTTCTTCTTGATCGGCAGGCCGTAGTGGGCAATGAAGTTGTAATTGGTGATCGCCGAGCCGGTTGCGACCACCTTCGCGCCGGACACCACGAGCCCGGCGCCGGTTTCCTTTTCCACCTTCATGAACACGTCACCGACCTCGTCGGGCGGCAACTGACGATCGACGGGCGGGTTGATGATCGCGTGATTCCAGTAGAGAACCTTCTCCTGCGACTCGCGGTACCAGCGCTCGGCGTTGGCCTCGAACGGTGCGTAGAGATCCTTGTTGGCGTGCAAGGTGCCGAGGAAGCTGGCCTTGTAGTCGGGGGAGCGGCCCATCCAGCCGTAGGTCATGCGTGCCCACTCGGCGATCGCGTCGCGTTCGGCGATGAGATCGGCCGAGCTGGTGGAGGCCTTGAAGAACGGCATCGTCACGCCGCCGTTGCCGGTGTCGGTCGGTGCGGTCACCTTGTCGCGGGTGGCCGGGTCGTGCATCGAGTCGTAGAGGCGCGCGGTCATGCGGATGGGGTTGCGGAACGCCGGATGGGTGGTGACGTCCTCCACGCGCTCACCGTGCAACCAGATCTCCCGACCGTCCTTGAGCGACTCGATGTATTCGTCACCGGTCATCGGCCGGGTCGCGAAATTCTTCGTGTTGTTGGCGGGGGCGTCGGCAGCCGGGTTGGTCTGCAGGGTGCCGAAGGCGGCCGGGTCGCCTGCGGGACGTTCGATCGTGGTCATGATTGATACCTCTTTCTGATGGATGGGTCGAAAACCGTGATGAATCACGCGGATGCGGTGGTGTGCTCGGGATCGTCGGTGTGGGCCAGGTGAAATGGGGTGAACGTGGTCGTCGAGTCGAACCAGCCCGAGTGCGGGTCGTCGGCGCACAGCGTCCACAGCGAATTCACGCTCGGCTCACCGAGATCATGAAAAGTGCTGCGGTAGTACAGCAGTGGGGGCTTCCCCGAGGTATGGGCATCGACGATCTCGCCGATGTAGATGATGTGGTCGCCGCCGTCGTAGCTGCGCCACGGCACGCAGCTGAGTACCGCGGCGCTGCCGGACAGGATGGGGGCCGTCGGGCCGTCGACCCAGGTGGGGCCGGGTTGCGCCGGACGCCCGGCGAAGTGCATCGCGATGTCGAGCTGGTCGGCGGCCATGATGTTGACCGCGAACGGCGCATCGGTCAAGTAGTTGCACGCCTTGGACTTTCGCGTCAACGTCACTTGACACAGGCGCGGTTCGAGGGACACCGCGGTGAAGGCCGTGACCGTTGCACCGTGCGGCTCGCCGTCGGAATTCGCACACGTGATGACGGTGACGCCACTCGCGAACTGGCCGAAGACATTCTGTAGGGCCTTGCGTTCCACGTGACCTCTCCTTTCGATGAGGCAAGATGTGAGGTAGAACATAAGGCGACGGCCGCGGTGTCCACGATCCGCTGAACGCGATGACGATCCACATTGCGCGGCGAAGTCGTGAGGAGTGTCCGATGAGCCAGATCGAGCGGCTTCGCATCCCGGGGGATCCCGAGTGGGAAGCGGCGTCGGCGGCGGTGTCCGACGCGTATTTCCCGCATGAATTGAGTCCACGGGACGCGGGTGGGAACGCACTCTACGTCGACGTCGCGGTCACCGTGCTCGGACCGTTGCGTATCGCGCGGATCGGGTGGGGAGCCGAGGTGGCCATCCACTCCGACCATCCCGGCGCCTACGGCATCAACGTGCCGCTCGGGGGAGTCCTGGAAACCAGCGTCGCCGGGACCTCGGTGATTTCCACGAGTGGTCTCGCCACGATCAACCCGCCCGACACGCCCGCCGAGATCACCCGCTGGTCGAGTACCTGCACGATCGTCGGGGTCAAGATCGACCGTGACTTCCTGCAGCGCGAGGCCTGCCGGGTGACCGGGCGTCCGGACACGACGATCCCCGAACAGCTCGACCTGCACTCGCCGGAGGGGGCGAGCTGGTTCCGGCTGGTCCGGTCGATCGCCGGCCAACCCGCCGACGACCCGCTGCTGGCGAACCCGCTCATCGCCGAGCAACTCGCCGGCTCGTTGACCGACGCCTTCTTGTTGGCCGCGGTTCCCGACGACCCGGCCGAGCACACCCGCCCGCAACCGCGGATCGTCACCCGGGTGCTCGATGCGATGCGGGCCGATCCGGCTCGGCCGTGGACGGCCGCCGACATGGCGG
>NZ_MVPX01000141.1:0-8249 GCF_002043085.1 Gordonia sp. i37
TCGGCAAATCGCCGCGAGAATGCCTCACCGACATCCGATTACACCGTGTGCACGACGAATTGTGTTGCGAGGACGCGGATTCGGTGACCACCGTCGCGATGCGCTGGGGATTCACCCACACCGGCCGGTTCGCGGCGGCATTCCGCAAGAGGTACGGCGTGGCACCGTCCGATATCGCCCGCACGCGCGGGCGGTAGTTACCAGCCGAGGTCGGTCGTTCAGGACGCCGGGGCGCCGCATCGTCGTACCATGTGAGGCATGACCGCTGCACACGCCCAGCTCGGCTTGATGTCGCTGGATCAGTGGCGTGCGTTGCCCGAGGAACCCGAGTACCGGGTCGAACTCCAGGAGGGCGTGCGCATCGTGTCGCCACGACCGATGAAGGCACGCGCGCGCGCCGTCTTCCGGCTGTGTGCCCAGGTCGACGAGGCGCTTCCGACTGGTTGGGAAGCGCTCCCGGAGGTCGAGGTGGTCATCGATCCTGCGACGCCGGCCACGGTCCGAGTCCCCGATATCGTCGTGTGTCGTAGCGATGCACCCGAACCTCTGGTCGCGGCGGACGTGGCGATCGCCATCGAAATCGTGTCGCCAGGCTCCCGACGGACTGATCACGTCACCAAGCGCAGCGAGTACGCCGATGCCGGGATCGCCCACTACAGGATCGTCGACCTGGGGCGGCCGACCACGCTCACCCCACTCACCCTCACCGACCACGGCTACTCCGGCGTTCCGGTGACCGGGCATCACACGTCGACCACGCCCTTTCCCCTGACCATCTCGCTCACCTTCTGACGTCGAATCACGAGCGTGCGAGCCGCTCCACACTCTCCGGTAAGGTGTGCCGGGTTGCGTGCCACCTGGTGATCCCGCGGTGACACCGGATGTCCATGTCCCGGCGCGCCGGAACGGAGTCCGAGCACATGTCCCCGCACGTGTCACTGTCCACGACGACCTCGCCCGCGCACGACCGGTCGGTATGGGCGGCCTTGCGTTCACCGAGACGGCTGCGCACCGAGGTTCTGGCCGGGCTGGTGGTTGCGCTCGCGCTCATCCCGGAGGCGATCTCGTTCTCGATCATCGCCGGTGTCGATCCGCGCGTCGGTCTGTTCGCCTCGTTCACCATGGCGGTCACGATCGCGATCGTCGGCGGCCGCCCGGCGATGATCTCCGCGGCCACCGGTGCGGTGGCCCTCGTCGTGGCACCACTGGTGAAAAGCCATGGGCTGCACTACCTCATAGCCGCCGTCATCCTGGCCGGGGTGTTCCAGCTCATCCTCGGCGGCCTCGGCGTCGCCCGGCTGATGCGGTTCATTCCGCGCAGCGTCATGGTGGGATTCGTCAACGCGCTGGCCATCTTGATCTTCGCTGCCCAGTTGCCCCATCTGATCGGCGTGCCGTGGCTGGTGTATCCGCTTGTCGCCGTGGGTGTTCTGATCATCGTCGGGTTGCCGAGACTGACGAGCGTCATCCCGGCGCCGCTCGTCGCGATCGTGGCGCTGACCGCGGTGACGCTCGCGGTCGGCTGGTCGGTGCCCGATGTCGGCGACGAGGGCAAACTGCCTGAGCACCTACCCTCACTGGTCCTGCCGGACGTGCCACTGACCTGGCACACGTTGTCGGTGATCGCGCCGTACGCGTTCACCATGGCGCTGGTCGGGTTGCTCGAATCGTTGATGACCGCGAAATTCGTCGACGACCTCACCGACACCCACTCCAACAAGTCACGCGAGGCGATGGGGCAGGGCGTGGCGAACGTGGTCACCGGATTCTTCGGCGGCATGGGCGGCTGCGCGATGATCGGACAGACCATGATCAACGTCAAGAGTTCCGGTGCGCGCACCCGGATCTCGACCTTTCTCGCCGGTGTCTTCCTGCTGATCCTGGTCGTCGGTCTCGGCGATATCGTCGCGCTGATCCCGATGGCCGCACTCGTCGCCGTGATGATCATGGTGTCGGTCGGCACCATGGACTGGCACAGCATCAACCCGACGACGTTGCGGCGCATGCCCAAGAGCGAAACCGCGGTCATGCTCGTCACCGTCGTCGTCACGGTGGCCACGCACAACCTGGCCTACGGCGTCGTCGTCGGTGTGCTCACCGCGATGGTGCTCTTCGCGCGACGGGTCGCCCACGTCACCGAGGTCGTCGTGGTGGATCACCCGGATCCCGACACGCGCGTCTATCAGGTGCGCGGAGAACTCTTCTTCGCGTCCAGCAACGACCTGGTCTACCAGTTCGATTACGCGGACGACCCGACGACCGTGATCATCGACATGAGCGAATCGCATATCTGGGATGCGTCCACCGTTGCGGCACTCGACGCGATCGTCACCAAGTACGCGGCAAAGGGCAAGAGCGCCACCATTATCGGGCTGAACCCCGACAGCGCCGAGCGGCTCGAGCGCCTCAGCGGGCACCTCGCGGGCGCCCACTGAGGCAGGCAAGCAGGGCGCGGGGAGCTCACTGGTGTCTCCTTGTGGTGTGGTCTGCCGGGGTGGCGGACGTCGAAGGGCTGGGGACCGGGCGAGGGTGGGGTGTCCGCCCCGTGGGGGCGGGCGTCGCCGGAGGCCAATTGTGCTGCGAGCGTGGCGAGTACAGGTTGCAGGACACGCGACAGCCGCCCGGTGTGGGTGGACGCCTCGGGCCCTCGGTCGGTCACCATCGGTCGACGTGCGCGCGTAGAAGGCGAGTGGGCTGCTGACCAGATGAGGAATTGAGGCGCCGAAGTGAACCGTCCTGGGTCTGGTGGAGACCGTGTGGACTTCGGATCTCCACGGCGGTTCGTTAGTCTTCTGGTATGGCACGGCACGCCGCAGGAGCGCTGCGTGGAATCACGCTGCAGCAGTTGCGCTACTTCGTGGAGGTGGCAGCGGAGGGATCGATCAGTGCCGCGGCGGACATGCTCTATGTGGCTCAACCGACCATGTCCGCCGCGCTCAAGGACCTCGAAAGCCGGCTCGAACGTTCACTGTTCGTCCGCTCGAACCGGGGAGTCACCCTCACCGACGACGGGGCGGAGTTCCTCGGCTACGCGCGCCAGGTCGTCGAGCAAGCGGAACTACTGGAACAGCGGTACCTCGGGCGCGGCCCCTCGCGCCGACTCCTCGCCGTTTCCACTCAGCACTACTCCTTCGTCGTCGACGCCTTTGCTCGTATGGTGAAAGCCTCTGAGGCTGCCGAATACGCGTTCAGTCTTCGCGAGACCCGGACTTGGGACATCATCGAAGATGTCCGCACTCTGCGAAGTGAAGTCGGCGTGCTCTATCGCAACGGTTTCAATGCAAACGTGATCAACAAGCTGCTCCGCGAAGCGGGGCTGACCTTTACGCCGCTGTTCTTCACGACACCGCACATTTTCATCGCCCGCACGAACCACCTCGCAGGCAAGAAGAGTGTCACGCTGAAGGATCTCGACGACCTCCCGCGGCTCACGTTCGACCAGGGCGGGAACAACTCGTTCTATCTCGCCGAAGAGATCCTCTCCACGCGTTCATCCAAGCAAGACATCCGAGTGAGCGACCGAGCAACCATCTTCAACCTGATGATCGGTCTCGGCGGGTACACCATCTCGACCGGCATCATCTCCGACGATCTGGATCCGTCGATAGTCGCTGTTCCGCTCGAGGTGGACGAGCGCATCGAGATCGGCTGGATCGGACATGCCTCGGTCTCGTTGACCGCCCAGGCCGAGCGATTCGTGGCGGAGATGCGCGATGTGGTCTCGAGTTTCGGAGTCGATCTGCTGGCATAGCTGATTCCTATCCCCAGGTATCGTGAAGTGTAATTAGGCTATGGAGACGCGCCTGCATACACTGCTGTCAACGCCGCTTCGGGCCACCGGCTCCCGAGTGCCATCGGTCGCGCCGATGGGCCCTCGACCATGGGAAGTCAGATCGAAGTGCTGCGTAACTCAGGCAGTGAATCATGCGATGGCGACCGTCGTTGAGCGCGGTGCAAGTGAATGGGGCATCTGATCACCATGACAAACGAATGTGTCTTCAGCATCGGTACGACGCGCTTCGACGAGGGCTACACCCCGTCGAGCAGCTCACGTGGAACGACGAACTTCGCGAATCTCGCACGCGGCGACGACCGTGAGCAGAATCTTCGCAACGCCGTGACGATGATGAACACCCGGGTCAATGAACTGCTCCACTGGGACAATCCGCGCGGTGACCGCTACGAACTCGAACTCGACATCGTCTCGGTGGACCTACATCTCGCCTCGGTAGGGGACGACGCCGCATTTCCGGTGATCGAGGTGCTCGACGTGGACATCGTCGAGACCGCCACGGGGACCCGTACCAAGGGCATCGTCGGAAACAACTTCTCCTCCTACATTCGCGACTACGACTTCAGCGTTCGGCTCCCCGGACACCAGGCGACGGGTGTCCCCAGCGACTTCGGCGATCTGCACGGGCAGGTCTTTCAGCGCTTCCTCGAATCGGACGAGTACCGCCAACGGTTCTCTCAGCCGCCGGTCATCTGCATCAGCGTCTCGACGTCGCGGACCTACACCCGCCTCACGAACCACCACCCGATTCTGGGGGTGGAGTATGTGTCGGACGCGCTGTCGCTCACCGATGAGTACTTTGGCAAGATGGGGCTCACGGTCCGCTACTTCATGCCTCCGGGTTCCGTTGCCCCGCTGGCCTTCTACCACCGCGGCGACCTACTCAACGACTACTCGTTCATCGCGCTTGCGGGAACGGTCGCGACGATGGAGACGTTCCAGAAGATCTACCGTCCCGAGATCTACAGCGCGAACACAGCGGCGGCACAGGTGTACCGGCCGAGTCTCGACTACGGCAACTACTCACTCCCGCAGGTGACTTACGACCGGGTCGAACGCACCCAGCTCGCGGCCACCCAGGGAAAATTTACCGAGGTGAGGCTCATGAAACCGTACGGCGATGTCCTTGCGCGTTGGGCGACAAAGCAATCGGCCTGATCGGCGCGAGAACTGAGGTATCCGAGATGAATGCACTCCTGCCCGCCACGATCGTCGGCAGCCTGCCCAAACCCGCGTGGCTCTCCGAGCCGGAGAAGCTCTGGTCCCCGTGGAAGTTACACGACGACGAACTGCGGCAGGGGAAGCTCGACGCCCAGACACTCGCGGCACACGATCAGAGTCGAGCCGGGCTCGACATCATCAGCGATGGTGAACAGACACGTCAGCACTTCGTGACCACGTTCATCGAGCACCTCAGTGGCGTCGATTTCGACCGCCGTGAAACCGTGCGCATTCGTGACCGCTATGACGCGAGCGTCCCGACGGTTGTCGGCGCGGTGAGTCGCGAAGAGTCGGTCTTCGCAGAGGATGCGAAGCGTCTTCGGGTCGAAACCGATCAGCCGATCAAATGGGCCCTCCCCGGCCCGATGACAATGATCGACACCCTCTACGACGACCACTACCGGAGCCGCGAGCAGCTCGCGTGGGAGTTCGCAACCATCCTGAACCAAGAAGCAAAGGACTTGCAGGCGGCCGGCGTCGACATCATCCAGATCGACGAGCCCGCATTCAACGTGTTCTTCGACGAACTCAAGGACTGGGGTATCGCGGCACTCGAGCGGGCCACCGAAGGACTGAGCTGCCGAACCGCCGTCCACATCTGTTACGGCTACGGCATCAAGGCCAACACCGACTGGAAGGCAACGCTGGGGCCCGAATGGCGCCAGTACGAAGAGTCGTTCCCACTATTGCAACAATCATCGATCGACATCGTGTCCCTGGAGAGCCACAACTCGCGGGTTCCTGTCGAGGTGATCGAACTACTCCGTGGTAAGACGGTCATGCTGGGAGCGATCGACGTGGCCAGCGACACCATCGAGACGCCGGCGGAAGTGGCAGCGACACTGCGCAAAGCACTCCCCTTCGTCGACAAGGACAAGCTCTACGCCAGCGGGAACTGCGGCATGGCACCGCTCGCACGTGGTGTCGCACGGCAGAAGATGGTCGCGCTCGCCCAGGGCGCCGCCATTCTTCGCAAAGAGCTCTCCTAACCTCGGGCGTTCCGCGCAGTACGTGACCAGCGTCTGCACGGGATCGATCGCACTCGCCGCCGCGGGACTCCTCGACGGCCGACAAGCGACCTCACACTGGTCGGTGCGAGATCTGCCGACCGACCACGGAGCGAACCCGGGGTCGCACACCCGGGTCCTCCCGACCGGCCTCCGCAATCGGCTCAGCTGACTGTCCGGCTCAGTTGGCCAGTGCGCGTGCCGCTTTGGCCGCAGAGACCAGATTCGTCAGCGCCGCGGTCACCTCGGTGGTGCCGCGAGTCTTCAGACCGCAGTCCGGATTCACCCACAGGCGCTGCGGCCCGACGGCATCGAGCGCCGCGCGCAACGACGATTCGATCTCGGTGACGTCGGGGACACGCGGTGAGTGGATGTCGTACACACCCGGCCCGACGCCGTTGGCGAATCCGATGGCGTTGAGGTCGTCGAGGACCTCCATGCTCGACCGTGCCGCCTCGATCGAGGTGACATCGGCGTCGAGTTCGGCGATCGCGCCGATGACCTCGCCGAACTCCGAGTAGCACAGATGGGTGTGGACCTGCGTGGCGTCGGCGACGCCCGAGGTGGCCAGCCGGAATGCCCGGACCGCCCAGTCGAGGTACGCGGGCTTGTCGGCGTCCCGCAGCGGGAGCAGCTCACGCAGGGCCGGCTCGTCGACCTGGATGATGCCGATGCCGATCCGCTCGAGATCGATCGTCTCGTCCCGGATCGCGAGGGCGATCTGGTCGGCCGAGTCGGACAGGGGTTGATCGTCACGCACGAATGACCACGCGAGGATCGTGACGGGCCCGGTGAGCATGCCCTTGACCGGCTTGCCGGTCAGCGATTGGGCGTAGGCGATCCAGTCGACGGTCATCGGCGCCGGGCGGGAGACGTCGCCGAACAGAATCGGCGGACGCACGCACCGGGTCCCGTAGGACTGCACCCAGGCATGGGCGGTGGCGAAGAAGCCGTCGAGTTGCTCGGCGAAATACTGCACCATGTCGTTGCGCTCCGGCTCGCCGTGGACGAGTACATCGAGTCCGATCTCCTCTTGCAGTGCAACCACATCGGCGATTTCTGCCTGCATCCGACGGACGTACTCGGCGTCATCGATCTCACCGGAGCGCAGCGCGGCGCGGGCCAGCCGGATCGCCGAGGTCTGCGGATAGGAGCCGATCGTCGTGGTGGGCAACGGCGGGAGATTCAGTCGCTCGGATTGCGCAGCCGAGCGGGTCGCGGCATCGCCTCGCTTGCGGTCGGCGTCGGTGATGGCGGCCAGACGCTCACGCACGGCCGGGTTGTGCACTCGCGGATCGGATTCGCGGGTGGCCAACGCGGCGGCGGCGGCGTCGAACGCGTCGGCCTGGGACTCCCGACCGTGGCGCAACGCCTCGGACAGGATCGCGACCTCGCGGTACTTCTCCGCGGCAAAGGCCAGCCAACCGCGCAGGTTGTCGTCGAGCCCGGTTTCGGGTTCGACGGAATACGGCACGTGCAGCGTCGAACACGAGGTGGACACCGCCAACGACCCCGCCGACCCGAGCAGGGTGCCCAGGGTGGCCAGGGCTTTCTCGAGATCGGTACGCCAGATGTTGCGCCCATTGACCACGCCGGCCACGACGAGCATGTCGGCCAGTTCGGG
Organism: Gordonia sp. i37; assembly: GCF_002043085.1. Classification (NCBI taxonomy): domain Bacteria; kingdom Bacillati; phylum Actinomycetota; class Actinomycetes; order Mycobacteriales; family Gordoniaceae; genus Gordonia; species Gordonia sp. i37. Next base: position 7,646 of record NZ_MVPX01000141.1, read on the forward strand.
TACGTCGGCCACCGACTCGAGGGAGCCCTCGATCACATCGACGGCCACCGCCTCGATGCCGGTGCGCGCAAGGGCTCGCACACTGTCCCGGGCGTCGCCGAAGTACGTGGCGACACAGAGTGCCGGTCGCGAGCTCGCTTGCGCGAGGGTCGAGTACACCGAGCCGGCCAGCGCGGGGAGGCGCTCTGCGGCATCGGTGACCAGGATCGGTTCGTCGATCTGTACCCACTCGACTCCGGTGTCGGCCAGGCGGGCCAGCAGATCCAGATACAGCGGCAGCAACTCGTTGAGGCGATCGAGCGGGGAGCCCCCGCCTGCGGTGTCATGAGCGGATTTCGACAACGCCAGAAAGGTGATCGGCCCGATGACGACCGGACGTGCGCTCACACCGGCGGCCTGCGCCTCGGCCACCTCCGCGAGCACCTTCTCCGGGTGCAGGGAGAAGGCTGTCGCGTCGCCGATCTCGGGCACGAGGTAGTGGTAGTTGGTGTCGAACCACTTGGTCATCTCCAGCGGCGTGACGTCGGCGGTGCCGCGGGCCGCTGCGAAGTAGCGGTCGAGGGGATCGGTGATGTGTGCGACCCGCTCGGGCAGGGCGCCGAGC
>NZ_MVPX01000142.1:0-8725 GCF_002043085.1 Gordonia sp. i37
CCCAGTAGCTCTCGATCGCGCGCTTGAGCTCACGGTGTGGCCCGATGCGTGTTGTGCCGAGCACGGTGGCGGAAAACGGGGTCGTCCGTTGGGACATGGGTGGTGCACTCCTGCAATGGTTTCCGACGGTCCGTCGCCGTTGCAGGGCGTGCCGAAGGGACGCCGGAGAGAACGTGCACGGCATCCGCGCATCACCTGGCACTCGCTTCGACCTGCGCCCATTCCACGAGGCGACGAGCCACCGGCCGCGGCGCGGCCGGTACAGCAGGCAGGTCTTCGGACTCGTCGGCGGGCGACCATCAGGTCGCGGTCCTAGTGGCCGTCGCTTCCCGGACGCGTGCGTCCAGTGCTCGATGACGGCGGTCGTTCCGACATACCGCTGCGGGACAGTTCCGGATTCGCACCGGATTCCCTCTTACGACGCCGGACCCAGACGCGGGGCCTCCATGACATCGGAGGCCACGACGGACGGGGCGGCGAACCAACTGCACCGCCGAGCATAGAGGATGCCCCCGAATATCGGTGTGCGCGCCCGGTCAGCTACCGCGATAGGTGGAGTACGAGTACGGGCTCAGCAGCAGCGGGACGTGGTGATGCCGTTCGGGATCGTCGACGGTGAAGCAGATGTCGACCTCCGGGTAGAACCCCCGGATGTCGTTGTCGGCGAACCACTCTCCGGTGTCGAACACCAGATGGTAGATGCCGGGCACGAGCGGGTCGGTGTTCACCTGCGCGATGCGACCGTCGGAATCGGTGACGCCGGAGGCGACTTCGCCGCCCGCGGCATCCTGCAGGGAGACCCCGACGCCCACCGCGGGTGCACCGGAGACCGCGTCGAGGACATGGGTGGACAGACCGGTCATCTCGGTGGTTCGCTCCTCGTGGATCGACTGCGCTGCTCAGTCGTCAACATACTCGATCGCCGGGGTGAGCATGCGCTGCAGTCGACTTCGGTTGATCTTGGCCAACTCCATCCGCAGCACTCGCCGCTCGGTCGCCGGGTCGTTGCGCATCCGCTCCTTGAGGATGGCCAGCAACTCCGCCGCGGGCCGCCCATTGGCGAAGACAAGGTACACGTGCCCGAACTTCTCGTCGTAGGCCTTGTTGAGCTCCTTGAGTTCGGCCAACACCGCCGGATCGGCGCCGGTCACCCCGGACTGCTCACGCGTGGAGGACGCGTTGTCCGGGCGGTCGCCGATGCGGGGATGACCGGCCAGGGCCTCGTCGAGGTCGGCGTCGGTGAGCTCGGCCAGGATGAGGTCGGCATAGGAGAGCAGTGCCTCGTCGTCGGAGAACGGTCGGGCCTTGGCCACACGCAGCGCCCAGATCGACGAACTACAACACTCGTAGAGCGTGCCGATGGCCTGCCGTTCGGTCAGCTCGTTGAAACTGGGCAACCCGCGCCAGTCGACTCGTCGCACGCCGATCAGCCTAGGAGAGTTCGGGCTGACGGCCGAATCGCACCGACGTCAGCGGGTTGGCATCGGCAACCAGATCGTCGAAGCGATAGTTGACGATCTTGGCGATCTCGATGAGCGCGAACGACTTCTCGGAGGTCTCCGAGTTGTCCATTCGGGACCAGCCGTTGCGCAGCACGCGGTCGTAACGCTCGGTCTCGCGGGCACAGATCACCAACGGGAACCCGAAGTGCTCCCGATAGGCGGCAGCGAGATTCACGACGTTCTCGTGCTCGGTCTCCTCGAGGTGCGACAGACCCTTGTGGTCGACCGCGATCAGCTCGCCGGTCTCCTCGTCCTCGGCGCCGAGGTCGGGGAAGGCCTGGATGAGGTCGAGCTGCTGGGTGTCGCTGCCGGTCAGCATCGCCTCCTGGAAGGCGCTGCGCAGATCGTGTACGTCGTCGAAAGGCCGCTGCTCCCAAGCTCTGTCGAGAACCCAGTCGACGCCCTGCACAACCTCGCCGAAGGTCTCGCGGAACTTCTCCTTGCTCATGGTGTTCACCTCGTCGAGCGTGATCGAACCGCCTCCGGCGACGGCCGGTCCCTTGCTGCCGATGTGGAAGAACAGGATGTTCATCAGGATGGCGGTGATCGCGCCCATGGTGATGCCGGTGGAGAAGGGGATCTGCAGGATGCCCGGCACGGCGATGTCGACGCCGGGCAGTTCCGGGACCTTCACCTCCGCGCCCTTGTCCAGGATGGTCGTCGGGGCCGACGACTGCGAGAACTGGACGTAGAGGGCCACGGCGATGGAGGTCGCGGCGATCGACAGGTTGCGGTGGTCGGTGAAGTCGACGGTCGTCAGCGTCTGGATGCCGACGATGGCGACCGTCGCGAACATGATGAGTGCGGCGCCGCCGAGAACCGGGGAGGGAATCGACCCGACGATGTTCGCGGTCTTGGGCAGAACGCCCAGGATGATCATGATGCCGCCGGCGCAGGCGACGACGAACCGGCTCTTGACCCCGGTCATCCGGACCAGGCCGACATTCTCGGAGAACGCCGTGTACGGGAACGAGTTGAAGCTGCCGCCGATGATGGTGGCGATGCCGTCGGCGCGGACGGTGGCGGCGATGTCCTCCTTGCGGATGCGTTTGCCGACGATCTCGCCGGTCGCGAAGACCGAGCCCGTCGATTCCACCGCGGTCACCATGAGCACCACGATCAGCGACACGATCGCGATGAGATCGAATCGGGGCCATCCGAAGGCGAACGGCGGGGTGAAGCCGACCCAGCTCGCCTCGGCGACCCGGTCGAAGTGGGCGTCGCCGAAACACCATGCGACGAAGGTCATCACGCCGAGGCCGAGCAGGATCGAAATGGTCGCCCAGAAGCCACGGAAGAATCGCTGCATCAGCACGATCAGGACGATGGTGCAGATGCAGTAGACGACCCACCGGCCGTTGCCCGCATCGTGTGCGCCGGTCGCGCTGTTGGGGTCGGTCACCGCATCGCCCGCACCGACCGGGATCAGGCTGATGCCGATGATCGTGATGACGGTGCCGGTGACCACCGGCGGGAAGAAGCGGATCAGCTTGGCGAAGAACGGTGCGATCAGGAAGGTGAACACGCCGGCCGAGATCACCGCGCCGTACACCGTCAGCAGGCCGACCCGACCACCACCGTGATCGTTGGCGATCTTGATGACCGGGGCGAGCGTCGCGAAGGTGATGCCCTGCAGCAGCGGGAGCCGAACACCGATCTTCCAGATGCCGACCGCCTGCAGCAGCGAGGCGATGCCGCAGGTGAACAGGTCGGCGGTGATGAGCATGGTGAGCGCCTGATCGTCGAGCCCGATGGCGTTCGCGATCAGCAGCGGGACGAGGACGGCACCGGCGTAGAAGGCGACCACGTGCTGGAACCCGAGGGTGACGAGTTTGCCGAACGGTGGTACCTGATCGACCGGATGGACGCGCTTGCGGCGTCCCTGGGGGGCGGCGGCCGGAGCCGAATCCGTGGCCATCGACATACTCCTCGTGACGGTGAGATCATGGCTGCCGGTGAGCCGACGGCGTAGCGCACGTCCGGCCCACCGGCAGGTAAATAGTGGACCCCCACAACCGATTCGGCGACCGCGAGATCGTATATTGCGGCGGGGTAAATCGGGCATGGCCGACACCGGGACCTCGTTGGTTCGCCCGGCCGACGACAGCGGTGGGCGGGTGTATGGAGCCGAGTGGCGGAGGTGGATGCCATGGTGGTGGGAGCGGTGCTCGCCGCCGGATCCGGCCGGCGGTACGGAAAGCCGAAAATACTTGCCGAACAAGGTCTTTGGCTCGACAACGCTGTGCATGCACTGAGCGCGGGAGGGTGCCGGGAGGTGGTCGTCGCGATGGGTGCGGCGATCGTCACGCCGCCGAGTGGGGCGAAGGCGATTGTCGTCGAGGATTGGGTCGTCGGTCTGTCGGCAAGCGTGCGCGCGGTGCTGTGCGCGCCGGTGGTTCGCGAGGATTCGGGCGGTGTGGTTTTACATGTTGTTGACATGCCCGATGTCACCGCGGCAGTGGTTTCCCGGATCGTGAAAACCGCGGCGGGCGCACCGGGGAAGATCGTGCGCGCGGTCTACCACGGCCGGCCGGGCCACCCGGTCCATCTCGACGCCGGTCACCTCGACGGCGTCCTCGCCTCGCTCGACGGGGACGTCGGTGCCGCACGCTATCTCCGCGCGCATCCCGAGATCGTGGAATCGGTCGAATGCGGTGATCTGGCCTCCGGCGTCGACCGGGACGAACCGTAGCGGGCTCAGGGGGTCGGAATGGCGTCGGTGATCACCCCGTCGGCGACCGGATCGTCGTCGGAGGCGAGATCATCGACGACGAGATCCAGTGCGCCGCGCGCGAATCGGGCAACCGGCCCGACTGCGGCACCCAACACCGCACGATGACCGGTGCGGCAGCGGCCGACGATCGACGCCGACCCCGCCGTCGGGAGGACGCCGATGACGGCCAGGAGTTCACCGGTGGTCGGTTCGCATACCGCCCACACGAAACCGGTGTCGTCGCGCCACGCGGCATCGGTGGCGGCGACATAGGCCGCGGGATCGGCGATCCCCAGATCGGACAACGCCGGGACGTCGGTGATCCGCTCGTCGGCACGAAGCCCACGCAGATACCACGCCCCGGCGTTGATCTCGACGGGTTCCATTCGGAGGAGGTGACTACTTCAGTTCGAGCAGCACGGTGCCCTGGGTGACGGCGGCACCCGGCTCGATGCTCAAACCGGTCACCACGCCGTCCTTGTGGGCGGTGACCGGGTTCTCCATCTTCATCGCCTCGAGAACGACGACGAGTGCGCCCGCGGCGACCGTCTGACCCTCCTCGACGGCGACCTTGACCACGGTGCCCTGCATCGGCGCGGCCACGGCGTCACCGGAGACGGCGGCGCCGCCGCCCTTCTTGCGCGAGCGGGCCTTGGGCTTACGGCGGATGACGCCGTTGGCCGAACCACCACCGCCGCCGAGGGCCAGATCGCCGGGCAGCGCGACCTCGACACGGCGTCCGCCGACCTCGACGACCACCTTCTGGCGGGGAGTGGCCTCGTCGTCCTCGATCGGCTCGCCACCGGTGTACGGCTCGATCGGGTTCTCCCAATCGGTTTCGATCCACTTGGTGTAGACATCGAAGGTCTCCACGCCGTTGTCGTCGGTGTGCCCGATGAACGCCGGATTGCTCACGATGTGCCGGTGGAACGGCAGCACCGTGGCCAGACCCTCGACCTCGTATTCGGCGAGTGCACGGCGAGCACGCTCGAGCGCCTGCTCGCGATTCTCGCCGACGACGATCAGCTTGGCGAGCATCGAGTCGAACTGGCCGCCGATCACGTCACCCTCGACGACGCCGGAATCGACGCGGACGCCCGGGCCCGAGGGCTCACGGTACTTGGTGATCGGCCCGGGTGCGGGCAGGAAGTTGCGGCCCGGATCCTCGCCATTGATCCGGAACTCGAAGGCGTGTCCACGCGGCGTGGGGTCCTCGGAGAACTCCAGCTTCTCGCCGTTGGCGATGCGGAACTGCTGACGCACGAGATCGATCCCCGCGGTCTCCTCGGTAACCGGGTGCTCGACCTGCAGTCGGGTGTTGACCTCGAGGAAGGAGACGAGGCCGTCGGCGCCGACGAGGAACTCCACGGTGCCCGCGCCGTAGTAGCCGGCCTCGCGGCAGATCGCCTTGGCCGATTCGTGGATCTTGGCGCGCTGCTCGTCGGTCAGGAACGGCGCGGGGGCCTCCTCGACCAGCTTCTGGAAGCGGCGCTGCAACGAGCAGTCGCGCGTACCGGCGACCACGACGTTGCCATGGGTGTCGGCAATGACCTGCGCCTCGACGTGGCGGGCCTTGTCGAGGTAACGCTCCACGAAGCACTCGCCACGGCCGAAGGCGGCGACGGCCTCGCGGGTCGCCGACTCGAACAGGTGCGGGATCTCCTCGATGGTGTAGGCGACCTTCATGCCGCGACCGCCACCGCCGAAGGCGGCTTTGATCGCGACCGGCACACCGTGCTCCTGCGCGAAGGCGACGACCTCGTCGGCGTCCTTGACCGGGTCCTTGGTGCCCGGTGCCATCGGCGCGTCGGCCTTCAGTGCGATGTGGCGGGCGGTGACCTTGTCGCCCAGATCGCGGATGGACTGCGGCGACGGGCCGATCCAGATCAGCCCGGCGTCGAGGACGGCCTGGGCGAAGTCGGCGTTCTCCGAGAGGAAGCCGTAGCCGGGGTGCACGGCGTTGGCGCCGGACTTGGCGGCCGCGTCGAGGATCTTGTCGAACACCAGATAGGACTCGGCGGAGGTCTGTCCACCGAGGGCGAAGGCCTCATCGGCGAGCTTCACGAACAGCGCGTCGGCGTCGGGCTCGGCGTAGACGGCGACACTGGGGATGCCGGCGTCACGGGCTGCGCGAATGACACGTACCGCGATCTCGCCACGATTGGCGATGAGGACCTTGCTGATAGTGGGCACTGTTGTTCTCCTGGGCCATACATCGAGGTGCACCGCGCCCCCGGGGAGCGGCACACACGGTGTTCGTCGGCGACCGTGTGCGGCGCCGTGGGATTGAACTGCCGCTCGCGACGGTGGTTCCGCGGGCGACATCGCGCACCCCCTGGAGGTTAGGGGGCGTGCTCCGGGCTTCACACTAACGCACCGAGCAATCGTTCGGTGGAGGTGGTTGTCACATCCGCGCGTTGAATGTGCTCTCTTCGGCAAGAGCGTGCACGATACCGGCGAAACCGCGGAGCAACTCGGGCACCGGCCCGTTGCGGTCGAGGGGGTCCCGGTCGGAATGGGCGCCGTCGAATCGAGTGTCGTCGGGCCCGGCCGGTTCCGGATCGGCCGGATCGGCCGGGAAGCGGGCCGAATACCGCAATCCCGACGGCGTCCGGTTGATCCAGATGAGGACTTCCTCCGCGGAGTAGGAATGGCTGCGCAGCACCGTGGCCCGGCCCGCGTCGGCCTCGGCGGCACCCGGCGCGTACCGGGTGTCGATGAAGGAGATCACGAAGCGCGGTTCGCCACGGTAGCCGATCAGATCGGCCACCCGAAGGAAGGGCAGCGACGCGCCCTGCCGCGAGCGCTTGAGCTCGGTGGTCGCGCGGGCGACGGTCTGATCGAAGGTCGGTGAGCCCGTCATGTCGAGCCAGAAGGGGGCGACCGCGACATACCAGCCCAGCGAGGTCAGCCAGCGGGCCTCGTCGCGGGTGTGTCGCGGCAGGACGCACCGGAACTCGGGATCGTCGGTCAGGCTGTGATGGACCATCGCGAAGGCCGCCAGCACCCCTGCGGTCAGCGAACCGCCCGCCTCCGAACACACCGCGGTGAACTTGTTGGCGGTGGCGTCGTCGGCGATCACGCCCGACACCGACTCCTGGGGAAGCAGCGGGGACTGGTCATCCGTCTCCCCGGGTTCTGGGGTGGGCGACGGGGTCATGCGCAGCGCCCGCGGCATGTCGCCGGGCCCGGCCTGGAGAAAGCCGTGCCAGGTGGCCACCGCCGGATGATCGGCCCCGGTCTGATCTGCCTGTCGCCGCTCGGCGGCACTGAAATCGACGTAACTGCCGACCTCGGGCAGCGCGAGTTCGGTGTGGTCGCGGGCCGAGCGGTAGAACGCGGTCAACTCGTGCTGGGCCATGATCAGCGAATAGCCGTCGACGAGCGAATGGTCGGCGGCGAACAGCAGCGTGAACGAGGACTCCCGTCCGACGGTGGCGAACATGTACGCCGGCCAGTGCAGTGGCGCGGTGGCGCGGTCGAAGGAGCCCGCGATCTGTTCGACGAGTGGCCCGGACTCGTTGTACCACCCGATGCGGCCCATCTTGAGTTGGACGGTGCCCGGCGGCGTCGACAGGCGGGCCAGCCCGTCGTGCTTGATGACCACGTGGCTACGCAGCACCTCATGACGATCGATCCAGCGCCGCAACGCCGTTCGCAAGGCCGGAATCGACAGGGGCTCGTCGAAGTGGATCTGCAGGCCCAGCCACGACTCACGCCCGCCCTCCCGCCGGGTGCGGACGCGATACTCGAAGGCCCCCCGCAGGTGTTGCTCGTGATTGTGCGAGGTCAGCCGTGGGTCGCGACTCCAACTGCCCAGGCCGCCGGGCACATAGGGGGTCCACTCCACGAGGCCACCTGGTTCGATCGGCTCCTCGAGGATTTGGATGAACTTCATCCCGTCGGCCCGGCCGGGGCTTGCGGCCCCGTTCCGGTCTGGCGGCGGACCTGGGCCTTGATACGTCCGAGCATTCCGGCCATGCCGCGTAATCGCAACGGACTCACCGCTTTACCGAGGCCGAGGTCGTAGTAGAAGTCGCCCGGGACGTCGAGGATCGTCTGCGCCGACTCGCCGTCGAGCCCCTGATGCAGGATCGAGGCGAAACCGCGCGTCGTCGGCGCCTCGCGGGGTGCACTGAAATACAGTCGGACGGCGTCGGGATCGTGGGCATCGACCGACAGGAAGACCGGGGATTGGCACTCCGGTACCGGTTCCATCGCCTCGGTCGTCAGTTCGGCAGGCAGCTCCGGCAACTCTCCCGCGAACTCCAGGAGCAAGGTGACTTTGTCCGAATCACCCAGTGCGGCAAAGTCATCGACGATCTCGGCGAGGGACGCGGGCACGCTCATGACAGTTCGGGCCGCTCGCCGGGAGTCGTCATGCGCTCGCCGGCGGGTCGCCGGGTTCCTCGCCGACAGAGATCGGGACCCGCACCGCGTTGCCCCACTCGGTCCACGAGCCGTCGTAATTGCGGACGTGATCGAAACCGAGCAGATGGGTCAGCACGAA
>NZ_MVPX01000143.1:0-14795 GCF_002043085.1 Gordonia sp. i37
ATGTGACCGCCGCGCAATGCCCCTTCTTCGGGATAGTCGGGCATGTGGGTGCGCTCGCCGGTGTACTCCTGCGGCGACCGCACGTCGATGAGCGGCTCGGTGCCCAGCGCCGCGCGCACCTGGTCGGCGAAGGCACGGATGCGGGTGTCGTCACGCTCGACGACCGGATAGTCCGACCGCGGGTACTCCGGGACATCGAAGGAGGTGTCGCGGTCCTCCGACATCCACGCGTCGCGGCCGCCGTCGAGCAACCGCACGTCCTCATGGCCGAACAGGGTGAACACCCACAGCGCGTAGGCGGCCCACCAGTTGCTCTTGTCGCCGTATATGACGATCGTGTCATCGCGTTCGATTCCCTTGCTGCGCATCAATTCTGCGAACTGCTCGCCGTTGATGTAGTCGCGGGTCACCGGATCGTTGAGATGCAGGTGCCAGTCGACCTTCTGCGCGGTGGGGATGTGGCCGATGTCGTAGAGCAGGACGTCCTCGTCGCTCTCGATGATCTTGAGCCCCTTGGTACCCAGGTGGGCCGACAGCCACTGCGTGCTGACGAGCCGTTCGGGGTGGGCGTAGCCGGCGAACTTGGGATTCGGGTCGGTCTCGACGCTCAACTGAAGAACCCCTCCCAGGGTGGTGGCTGATCAGGGCGTGTCCACACCAGACACATCCCGGAGGCCTGCGCGGTCTCCGTGGAGAGCCTACCCAGTGGCGACGACACGCGTGCGCACAAGCCGGGTGTCATTCGTCTGGTGACAAGAACGTGGCGTCCCACGCCGGAATTGCTACGTTCGTCGCCATGATCCGCCCTGGGGTGTCACGGAGCCGGCTGCGCGCCATCGTGACCGTGTTGCTCGTCGCCGCGTCGATCGTCGCCTTCGCTTCTGCTCGGGGGACCGGGGTCCACGGGGCACGACGACCTCGACCCCGGAGTCGTCGAGGTCCGGCAGTCCCACGGCCTCGTCGCCGGCGAGTACCCCGTCGGCGAGCGGAGCCGTCCCCGGGCGCTGCACGCCGAGCCGGTGTCCGGGTCTGCCGGTGCCCACGGCTGAGCTGATGACCGGTGCCATCACCCGCGACAACGCGCCACAGAAGGTCTCCGGCTACCTGACCTCGGTCCTCGACGATCTCGACAGCACGTGGACACCGTGGTTCCGCGAACTCGGGTGGGGTGACCCCGCACCGGGGCGCGTGCTGGTCGAGGCCGGTGACACCTACCGGTCCGGCTGCGAGGACGCCGACGGCGCGATCGTCGTGACCTCCGATACGCCCAACGCATTCTTCTGTGGTGTGGACAAGGCCCGTGACGGTGGCGGAACGCGGGTCGAGGGATCGGTGATCCTGCCCGTCGAGGCGTTCGTCGGGATCTGGACCGGCACGTTCCTGGTTCAGGGGCCGCTGGATTCGATCGGTGGGTTCCAGGGTGAGTTCACCGCGGCGACGGTGGTCGCACACGAGTACGGACATACGGTCGTCGATCGGATCGTTCGCGCCGGTCACCTGCCGGACTCGCGGGGGCCGCGGGGGGAGAACTCCGAACTCATCGCCGACTGTCTCGCCGGGAACTGGGCGGCGACGGTACTGCGGCGAGATGAGCTGTCGGTCACCGACATCGTGCAGGCGGTGACCCTGATCCAGAAGATCGGCGATCCGGAACCGGGACAGGGTCACGGCACCTCGACGCAGCGGATCGCGGCGATCTCGCGAGGGTTCTTCGGTCGGTCGGTCAACGGTGGCGGTCAGGGACAACCGATCGGGTGCCTGACCGAGTACTGGCCGGAGGAGTTCGGCTGAGGCCTCGGCGAGAGCCGGTCGCCGGTACTCACCAGAGTTCCGCGACGCCGATCCCGACCCGTCGTAACAGTCGGCGCACCGTGGGCAGTCCGATTCCGATCACCGAGGACGGATCGCCGTCGATGGCGTCGACAAACCAGCCGCCGAGGCCGTCGAGGGTGAAACCACCGGCGACCTCCAGCGGCTCGCCGGTGGCCACATAGGAGTCGATCTCCGCGTCGTCGACATCGGCGAAATCGATGGTGGTCGAGGCGGTTTCCGACGCCGATGCGACGACGTCGAGTCCGCTCACCACGGCGAGGTGGTGTCCGGTGAGCAACTGCGCGGATTGGCCGCGGACCCGCTTCCACTGGTCGATCGCCACGTCGGGCGTATGCGGTTTGCCGGTGAGCGCACCTCGGAACAGCAGCATCGAGTCGCAGGTCAGCACCACCGTGTCGGGTATTGAACCATCCTGTGCCGCAGCCGATTCCGGGCCGCCGCGTTCGGCGATCAGGGTGGCGACGACCGCGTCGGACTTGGCCATCGCCAGACGTGCGACGACGTCGGTCGGCGGTACCCCGGCCAGGTCCTCGAGTACGGCGTCCTCGTCGACGTCGGAGACCAGCACGCGCGGATGCACTCCGGCGCGGGTCAGGACCGCCAGGCGGGCAGGAGAGGCCGAACCGAGGACGACGTCGAATCGACGAGTGCTACCGGCGGGGTTCACCCGATCAGTATCGCAAGTTGGTGAAGCTGCCCGGCCCACCCCACTGCGGGCGGAGCCGATCGATCGCGCTGCCCCAGTCGTCGCGGATCGCGGGGGTCTGCTCCCCGCCGCCACTGCCGGAGGCCGCGGCGGCGAGAACGGCGACCAACGCGGCCACGTCCTCGTCGGTCGGGTTGCCGCGCACGACGGTGAGGAACGGCTTCGCCGGGGCTCCCGCGTTCTGTGCTCCGGTCTGCTCTGCGCCGCTCACAGCGGGATGTTCCCGTGCTTCTTGGGCGGCAGGGTGACCATCTTGCGCTCGAGCAGGCGCAGTGCGGTGGCGATCTGACCGCGGGTGTGGCTCGGCGGGATCACCGCGTCGACGTAGCCGCGTTCGGCCGCGACGTACGGGTTCACCAGGGTGTCCTCGTATTCCTGCTGGAGTTCGAGGCGCAACGCGTCGACGTCCTCGCCGTTGGCCTCGGCCTCCTTGAGGCGGCCGCGATAGACGAAGCCGACGGCGCCGGAGGCACCCATCACGGCGATCTGCGCGGTGGGCCAGGCGAGATTGACGTCAGCGCCCATGTGCTTGGACCCCATCACGTCGTAGGCGCCGCCGTAGGCCTTGCGGGTGATGATCGTGATCTTGCCGACGGTGGCCTCACCGTAGGCGTAGAGCAGTTTGGCGCCGCGGCGGATGATGCCGTTGTATTCCTGATCGGTGCCGGGCAGGAAGCCCGGAACGTCGACGAGGGTGACGATCGGGATGTTGAAGGCGTCGCAGGTCCGCACGAACCGGGCGGCCTTCTCCGAGGCATTGATGTCGAGGCAGCCCGCGAACTGGGTCGGCTGGTTGGCCACGATGCCGACGCTGCGTCCGTCGACGCGTCCGAAACCGATGATGATGTTCGTCGCGCGCTCGGCCTGGACCTCGAGGAACTCGTCGTCGTCGAGGATGCGGCGGATGACCTCGTGCATGTCGTAGGGCTGATTCGGCGAATCCGGGATCAGCGTGTCGAGTTCGAGGTCCTCGTCGGTGAGGGTGTCCTCGATGGACCCGGCGGCCGGCGCGGCGACCGGCAGTCGGGGTGCGTCGGCCCGGTTGTTGCTCGGCAGGTAGCCCAGCAACTCCTTGACGTAATCGAGCGCGTCCTCCTCGTCGGAGGCGACGTAGTGGGCCACACCGGATTTCGTCATGTGGGTGTTGGCGCCACCGAGATCCTCCATGGTGACGTCCTCGCCGGTGACGGTCTTGATGACGTCGGGGCCGGTGACGAACATCTGGCTGGTCTGGTCGACCATCACCACGAAGTCGGTCAGCGCCGGGGAGTACACGTGGCCGCCCGCCGCGGCGCCCATGATCAGTGAGATCTGCGGGATGACCCCCGAGGCACGCACGTTGCGGTGGAAGATCTCGCCGTAGAGACCGAGTGAGACCACGCCCTCCTGGATGCGGGCGCCCGCGCCCTCGTTGATGCCGATCAGCGGACGACCGGTCTTGATCGCGAGATCCATCACCTTGACGATCTTCTCGCCGTACACCTCGCCGAGGCTCCCGCCGAAAACGGTGACGTCCTGGGAGAACACGCAGACCTCGCGGCCGTCGATGGTGCCGTAACCGGTGACCACGCCGTCGCCGAGCGGTCGGCGTTCGGCGAGCCCGAAGTTGGTGCTGCGGTGGCGGGCGAGTGCGTCGAGTTCGACGAACGAGCCGTCGTCGAGCAGATGGGTGATGCGCTCGCGGGCGGTGAGCTTGCCCCGCGAGTGGATCTTCTCGACCGCGGCCTCGCCGACCGGATGCTGGGTCTCGGAGAGTCGCTGACGCAGATCGGCGAGCTTTCCGGCCGTCGTGTGAATGTCTGGCGCGGCGCCGGAATCGGACGAAGCAGTGGTCATGAACGTCGATGCTAGCCAGATCGTGGCGCGCCCCGTCAACTGCCCCAATGTGAGAGATTCCTCATGTTTCCGAGCGATCGGTCGGCTACCTGCGGTGATGTGCGTCTCAGTCGTAGGCTCAGTGGTCATGAACACTCCAGCGACGTCTCCCGTGCACGGTCTGCAGTCGGCCATCGACGCCCGGACCCCCGATCTCGCCCACACCATCTGGCGACGGGTCGAGGTGGTCGATTCGACCGGTTCGACCAATGCCGACCTCGCCGCGCGCGCCGGCCAGTCCGATCTCGTGGGCACGGTGCGCATCACCACCGACCAGACCGCCGGGCGCGGGCGTCGGGCGCGGACCTGGTCGGCGCCCGCCGGAGCTCAGCTCGCCATCTCGGCGGTGGTGCCGGTGGGTGCGCACACCGAACAGTTGGGCTGGCTGTCGCTGGCGACCGGGATCGCGACCGCGACCGCGATCGAACGGCACAGTGGTCAGCGGCCGGTGCTCAAGTGGCCCAATGACGTACTGATCGACGATCGCAAGATCGCGGGCATCCTCGCCGAGTACGTGACCTCCACCGACGGTGGCGTCGTCGTCGTGGGCACCGGACTCAACACCAACCTGACCTCCGATGACCTGCCCGTTCCGACGGCGACCAGCCTGCGGATCGAAACCGGCCGCGAACTCGGCGTCGACGGCCTGGCCGGTCTGGCCATCGAGTATCTGCGCGCGCTGGACGAGCAGGGTTGGCCCGACCGACTCGATACGATCGCCGAGACCTACCGGCAGCGCTGCGACACCCTCGGTCGTCGGGTGCGGCTTCTGCTACCCGGCGACACCGAGATCGTCGGGCAGGCCGTCGACGTCGACGTCAACGGGCGCATCGTCATCGAACGCGACGGGGGAGAACGCTTCACCGCGGCGGCGGGTGATGTGGTGCATCTGCGGCCCATCGCGGACTGAGCTGCGCGCGCCGGCGTACCCGCAGTCAGCGGGTACTACGGGATTTGTGGCCCATCGCCGGTACGAGCGAGAAGATCGGCAATCCGATCACCAGGTGCATCACCGCGGTTCCCAGGCCCACCGAGAACTGTGCCGAGAGCACGAGCGGAATGATCACCGCGGCGGCGATCAGCAGGCCGACCACCCACCGGAAGAACTGGTCCGGCGACGGCGTGATGACCTGCAGCACGTACCACAGGGCGCCGGCGGCCAGCGCGGTGAGGAAGCCGACGATCGCGAACCAGAACTCGTCCTGCGCCACCGGATTCCACACGCCGAACTTGCCCGCGGCATTCACCCGCTCGACGATCGCCCGAATGATCCAGGCGACCAGCCAGGCGGCCAGGCCGGTGACGACGCCGGTCATCACGATGCCGCCGACGAACATCCCCACGTTGATGTCGGGGCCGATGGCGCGGCGTGGTCGCGCGGCCCGGCCCGGGGGCTGCTGCGCGTAACCGGGGTCCTGGTATCCGGTGTGCTGATAGCCCTGCCCGGCGTGGCCCGGATCCTGGTAATACGTCGGATCCTGTTGGCTGTAGGCACGCGACTCCGGCGCGTATCCGGGCTCGTACTTCGCGGTGCGGGGATCCCGGGGATCGCGATAGGTCATGAAAGCTCCTGAACCTCTCGTCGCTGTGGTCTGCGTCATTCTACCGAGATCGGACAGGGTCCGAGTGTGACCGCGGCGACCGGGCCGGGTTACCAGGCGGCGCCGGGAGCGCCAGCGAGCGGGCTGAGTCACACGCCGCTCGGCCTATGCTTGCTGCCATGGCATATCCGCGGGAGAACCTCGCACCCGGCGAGCGGATCGTCCTGCACCGACATCCGCACTGGAAGTGTCTGCTCGGTCCGTTCCTGTTGTTCATCCTCGCGACCGCGATCGGCGGCCTGCTCGCCGGGCTGGTGAGTGCGTCGTCGTTGACCGGGACCGGTGCCCTGATCGCCTACGTCGCCGTGGCGGTGCTCTGGGCGGCCGCGACGATCTGGTTCTTCCTGCGGCCCTTGATCTCCTGGAAGACCACGCATTTCGTGCTGACCGACCGCCGGGTGATCTTCCGGCACGGCATCCTCACACGATCGGGGATCGACATCCCGATCCGACGGATCAACACCGTCGAGTTCCGGCACGGGCCGATCGACCGGTTGTTGCGCACCGGGACATTGCTCATCGAATCGGCCTCCGACGAGCCGTTGGCGTTCGACGACATCCCCCAGGTCGAGCGTGTGCACGCGCTGCTCTACCACGAGGTGCTCGAGGTGACCGACGATCCGGATCCCGACGACGAACGCTTCGATCACGACGATCGGGTGGGCGCCGCCGATGCGGGCGCGACCCACGGCAACGAGGCCGGACATGGCAGATGGGGGCGACGGCGATGACCGATGTGTTGTTGGCCGAGGACGATGCGGCCATCGCCGAACCGTTGGCCCGGGCGCTGGCGCGCGAGGGATACGGCTGCGAGGTCGTGGGCACCGGAACGCAGGCCCTCGAACGGGTCGCCGACGGCCGGTTCGAACTACTCATCCTCGATCTCGGTCTGCCCGAGATCGACGGACTCGAGGTGTGCCGGCGGGTACGGGTCGAACAGCCCGAACTCGCGGTACTGATGTTGACCGCCCGGACCGACGAGGTGGACTTCGTGGTGGGGCTCGACGCCGGCGCCGACGACTACGTCGGCAAACCCTTCCGGCTCGCCGAGTTGCTCGCGAGGGTGCGAGCACTGTTGCGCCGCAGCCAGACTCCCGACGATGTCGTCCTCGAGGGTGGCGATCTACGGTTGGATGCCCGGGCGCGTCGGGCGACGCTCAACGGCACCGACCTGGTGTTGGCGAACCGCGAGTTCGATCTGCTTCGGTTCCTGATGGAACGAGCCGGTCAGGTCGTCGGCCGCGACGAGATCCTCACGGAGGTATGGGGTTCGGCGGATCTGCGGTCGTCGAAGACCCTCGACATGCACATCTCCTGGCTGCGTCGCAAGATCGGCGACGACCGGCACGACCGCCCGCGCCACATCGTCACCGTGCGTGGTGTCGGTTTCCGTTTCGATCCGTAGCCCGCGATCGATCCATGCGCCGTCGCATCCTGTACACGATGATCGCCATGTTGTTGGCGGTCGGTGCCGCACTGGGTATTCCGCTGTCGGTGATCGCGTGGTGGTGGGTCGCCGACAGCGCCCACCAGACCCTCGACAGCCGGCTCAAGTCGATCTCGGATCAACTCATCCGAACCGACGATGGGCGCGACGCGACGCTCGATCCCGCGCTGCTGGATTCGCCGCCGCTGCGGTCGCTGATCCCCGATCAGGGCCGTCTGATCCTGACCTATGTGGCTCCCGACGGGCACTCGGCCACCCGCGCCGTGGGGGCCGAGATCGACGGTGCGACGATCTCGGACTCCATCGGGCTCGGTGATGCCGGATCGCTGATCCTGGAGATCCCCCGCAACGACGTCCGCGGTGATCAGCTCGCCGCGGTCG
Organism: Gordonia sp. i37; assembly: GCF_002043085.1. NCBI lineage: Bacteria > Bacillati > Actinomycetota > Actinomycetes > Mycobacteriales > Gordoniaceae > Gordonia > Gordonia sp. i37. The sequence continues at coordinate 7,844 of NZ_MVPX01000143.1, forward strand.
GCATCGTCACGATCGTGGTGGCCTCGTCGCTGGCCGCGGGCACCGTCGTCGCGGCGGTCACCGCGGGACGAATCGCCGACCCGGTCATCGACCTCGCCCATCGGGCCACGGCGATGGCGCGCGGCGATTTCCGCTCGGAATGGCGGACGTACGGGATCGTCGAACTCGACCGGGTCTCGCGAGCGCTCGGCGACGCGAACACCGAGATCGCGTTGCGTCTCGAACGCGAGGGCGAGATCGTCGGCGACGTGTCCCATCAGCTGCGCAGCCGGCTCACCGCGATCCAATTGCGTCTCGACGAGCTGTCGTTGCACGACGATCCGGCGGTCGTCGGGGAGGCCGAGGCCGCCCTCGATCAGGTCGAGCGGCTCTCCGGTGAGCTCGACGAGATGGTCGCGGCATCCCGTGACGACCCGGCCCCGATGCAGTCGATCGATGTCACCGAGTTGCTGACGCGGCTCGTCGGTGACTTCGAGAATGCCTTCGCCGCCCAGGGCCGCGAGGTGACCGTCGCCTTCAGCGGGCCGGTGTGCGCGTTGAGCGCCCAGCCCGGGCGGCTGCGTGAGGCGGTCAGCGTCCTGGTCGACAATGCCCTGCAGCACGGCGCCGGGCAATGCCGGATCGACGTCGGAGAGCTCGCCGGCGACATGGTGCGCATCACGGTCGCCGACGAGGGCAAGGGCGTCGCCGACGACATCGCCCAGTCGATCTTCCGACGCGGTTTCTCCGCGGGCAGCGGCACCGGCCGGGCGGGAACGGGCGTGGGGCTGTCGCTGGCGCGGGCGTTGGTCGAGGCCGACGGCGGACGCCTCGAACTCGCGCATCGCCGTCCGCCGGTGTTCTCGATCGTGGTGCCCTCGGCGGCACAGGGGTCGGAGACCGCCGACGGATCAGGCGGTCACCTCAGGCATGACCGAGTTCCTCATCGTTGAGTTCCTCGGCGCTCGGATGCAGGTCGGTGGATCCGGCGTCGCCGCCGCGGAGGTTCTCCTCGGGAAAGGCGAATCGTCGCAGCGCCCAGAAGCGGAACGCCATCTGCAGCACGTTGCCGATGAGGAAGCCGAGGACGAAGTCGACGACGACGAGTTCGGTGGTCGACAGATTGGCCCGGATGTCGAAGAGGTTGTTGGCCACCCACAGTGGCGCGGCCTGCAGGACGACGCCGATGCCGCTGATGACGAAGAACAGGAAGGCCTCGTGCGCGCGTTCACGCCCGCCGCGGTTCTTGAATGCCCATTCACGGTTGAGGATGTAGCTGAGGATGGTGGCGAGTACGCCCGAGATGATCTTGGCGATGACGGGCTTGGTCTCGAGGACGGTGAGCGTCAGGGTGTAGAAGATGGCCGCATCGAACACGAAGGTGGTGCCACCGACGAGCGCGAACTTGATGAGTTCGTGGTGTCGCATGAGCTGGTGCCGGACGGGCTCGGGCAGGCGGGCCACCACGTCATCGATGAACGGCACAAGAGTCGAGTGTAGGACTCGGGGCGGCCGGTGACTTCTCCCGGTCGGTCATGCATCGGACATGGCAGGCGTGCCACGATGGACCGCGTGAGCTCATCCGACGGTGGCGCTGCCGACGATCTCGGCGCGCCGAGGACCCCTCCCGCTCCTGGTTCCGCGCGTGCCGGCGGCACCTTCGCCGGTATGCCGACGGTCACCATGATCGGCGGTGGACAGCTGGCACGGATGACCCATCAGGCGGCCATCGCGCTCGGTCAGTGCCTGCGTGTCCTCGCGGCCGGTCCCGACGATCCGGCCGCGCAGGTCAGTGCCGACGTGGTGCTGGGATCGCACGACGACCTCGACGATCTGCGCCGCGCCGCCGCGGGTGCGGTGGCGTTGACCTTCGACCACGAGGGCGTCCCGCTGGCACACCTGCAGGCGCTCGAGGCCGATGGCGTGTCGGTGCTGCCGCCGTCGAAGGCGCTGCATTTCGCCCAGGACAAGCAGGCGATGCGCGTCCGGCTGTCGGAGCTGGGACTGCCGGTACCCGACTTCGCGGATCTGGCAGGCGATCTCGGGTTGGCGCGTGGCCGTCTCATCGACTTCGGTGACCGGCACGACTGGTCGATCGTGCTCAAGGCGGTCCGTGGTGGATACGACGGTCGCGGGGTGTGGATTCTCGACGACCGGGACGCCGCGTTGGCGGTCTTCGACGAGCAGTTCGATGCCGGGGTGGATCTGATCGCCGAGCAGAAGGTGGCCATGCGTCGCGAGTTGTCGGCGATGATCGCCCGATCGCCGTTCGGCCAGGGCGCTGCGTGGCCGGTGGTGGAGACCATCCAGCGCAAGGGGCAGTGCGCGGTGGTGCTGGCGCCCGCACCAGATCTCGACCCCGACCTCGCCGCGGCGGCGCAGGAGATGGCGCTGCGGCTGGCACGCGAACTCGGGGTGGTCGGGGTGATGGCGATGGAGTTGTTCGAGACCACCGAAGGCACGCTGCTGGTCAACGAACTCGCGATGCGTCCGCACAACAGCGGCCACTGGACCATGGACGGGGCGGTCACCTCGCAGTTCGAACAGCATCTGCGCGCGGTGTGTGACTATCCGCTCGGCGACACCGCCCCGAGTGCGCCGTTGACCGTGATGGCCAACATTCTCGGCGCGCCGGATGCGCCGTCGATGTCGATGGACGAGCGGCTTCATCACCTGATGGCGCGGATGCCGGACGCGAAGGTGCACCTGTACGGCAAGGGGGAGCGGGCGGATCGCAAGATCGGGCATGTGAATATCGTCGGGGCACGCGACGACGACCTCGCGACGGTTCGGGAGCGTGCCGAGCGGGCGGCGCACTGGATGTCGCACGCGGTGTGGACCGACGGATGGGAAGGGCACTGATGAGCGAGCAGACCGAGAGCGGGGCGCAGGTCGACGACACCCGGGCCGACGACGCCCGGGCGGATGTGCACCGCGCCCGGGTGGGCCTGATCATGGGCAGCGACTCCGATTGGCCGACAATGCAACTCGCTGCCGAAGCGCTCGCCGAGTTCGACGTGCCGTTCGAGGTGGGCGTGGTCTCGGCGCACCGCACCCCGCAGCGGATGCTCGACTATGCGACCGGTGCCGCCGACGCCGGCATCGAGGTGATCATCGCCGGCGCCGGTGGTGCCGCGCACCTGCCGGGCATGGTCGCCGCCGCGACCCCGCTGCCGGTGATCGGTGTGCCGGTGCCGCTGCGTCATCTCGACGGACTCGATTCGTTGCTGTCGATCGTGCAGATGCCGGCGGGTGTGCCGGTGGCGACGGTGTCGATCGGCGGCGCCCGTAATGCGGGGCTGCTCGCGGTCCGCATCCTCGGGGCCGCCGATGCCGCCCTGCGCGCACGGATGTCGGCGTTCCAGTCCGGTCTCGAGCAAATGGTCCTCGACAAGGACGCCGCCCTGCGTCAGAAGCTGCTGGGCGACTGATACGCGGGGTCCGGGCGCCTCAGCCGGGCCGCTCAGCCCGGGGATTCCGGACCGCGATCGAGTTGCAGTCGGCGGGTGAGGAAGTCGAGAACCTGGTCGAGGGCATCGCGGGTCGGCGCTCCGGGTTCGTCGACGAGATCGATGGTCAGTGCCGCGTGCGGCGTCGGCATCGGCGAATCAGGGTTGGCCGCCGAGTCCGGTAACTCGATCGAGATGAATGCGTCGCCGAGTAGGCGTCGCAGGTTCTCGAATCGCGACGGTGGGGACATCCGATCGCCCTCGAAACGCACCCCCATCACCTGTAGTCCGGCCGCGCATCGGGTGGCGACGGTGGCGAGGTCGGCGTCGGAGACGTCGATCGAGCGAGCCCTGCGCGGCGTGATCGCAAACGGCAGTGATGGTTGGGCCAGCACCGGGGCGAGCAGCCGCTCGTCGGTGGCCATGCCGAGGGCGAAGCCGCCGGTGAAACACATCCCGATCGCGCCGACCCCGACGCCGCCGCAGCGCCGGTGCTCGTCGGCGGCGAGCGCGCGGAGCCAGTCGACGATCGGTGAGGTCTTTCCGGTCGCGAGGACCGAGAACTCCCGGGAGATGCACGCCTTGGCGATGGTCCCGACTATTTCCGTTGCGGCCCTGAGGGTTCCGCGTGCGTCGGGGGAGGGGTCCCGACCGTCGACGCCGTACACCGACGGCATCACCGCGGTCGCACCGATGTTGGCGACGCGCCGCGCGAAATCTGCCACATCCGGGGAGATGCCCGGGATCTCGGCGATGATGATCACCGCCGGACCGGTGCCCTTGCGATACACCCGCCGCGTCGTGCCGAGGTAGGTCTCGTCGGCTACCGAGAAGTCGTCGAGCGAATCGTCGGTCATGCCGGCTCCAGGGTGCCGATGAGGACCCACGCGAACGCCGACGCGAACGGACGCGCACCACGGACGACGTCGGGGGAATCCGCCGGGATGATCCGGGGCCGCACCAGATGGAAATGCTTCCCGCGCCGGGTGATGTCGCAGCCGCCGGCGGCGAGGACGTTACGCACCCAGTCGGTATCGCGTCCGTAGGCCAGCACGACGGCGAGGGTGTCGCCGCCGGCCCAGGCAAGCACCGGCGTTCGATAGCGACGCCCGGAGCTCCGTCCGGTGTGCTCGACCATTGCCCACGGCGCCAGGTGCGGCGCCCACAGGCGCTGGATCGGGTTGGTGAGGCGTTTGTTGACACGGGCCAGGGTGGCGGGCAGCTCCATGAGACCACTGTGCCGTATGGCGTGAGAACGCTGTGCCGTATGGCGGGCACGCGTGTGTCAGGTCAGGACGACCCCGGCGCGTTCGGTGGTGGCGCGCGCGGACTGGTCGCCGTCCGGGTTGGCCACCCACACGAGCCCGGCGCCCACCGACAGCGGTGCCAGGAAATGGTCGACGATGCCTGCGGCGCTTGCCCATTCGAGGGTGGAGAGCACCCGGCCACCGGGCGTGATGCCGGCGCCGGCGGCGGCCGCGTGCGCGGTGTCGAGCACCTCGGTTGTGGTGCGGCCGTCCAGGGCGCCACCGGCATGAGCCGGTCCGGCGAACTGATCGCCGTGGATGCGTACGCGGGTGCCGTAGTCGGACACGCCGGGCGGGAGGCCGGGGACCGGCATGGCGAACGGGTCGAGTGGCGCGACGATCAGGTCCTCGATGTCGGGATGGGCGTCGACGTGGTCTCGATCGGTGAATCCGACCGTGGCATCGCAGAACAGGTCGGCCTCGGCGCGGGTGTGCACCTCGGCGCCGGCCCACCAGCAGCCGAGCAGGATGCCCGCGGTCTGCCAATGTTCGGGAAGGTCGACGATGACGGGATCGCCGGGCTCGAGCAGCACTTCGTCGACGAGGAGGTTGGCGGTCTTGGCCGCCCAGTTACCCAGGGTCGCCCAGCTGAGCTCGGTGCGTTCGCCGGTGGCGTCGTCGTAGAAGGTCAGTGCGGGACGCGTGTGGTCGTCGATACCACCGAAGACGGCGGCGGTGATGGTGGCGGTCATCGGTTCATTGTCTCGTCGGGCGCGGACGACGAGATCGACGGGTCACCGACGGCCGGTCAGTTGACACACATCGGCCCGTCGGAGCCGGCGGTGATCGCCGAACTCAGTGCCGGGGTCGCGGTCCCGCCACCTGCGGATTCGCCGGAGTCGTCGCCGCTCGAGCCGCCGCCGATGTCCGAGACCGAGCCGGGACCGCTGTAGGTGTTGGTGAGCACGGCCCGCAACTCGTGGTCGCCGAGTGTCGGATCGGCTGCGACGGTCAGTCCGCCGAGGTCCTTGGCGAGCAGGCGCGCACCGGGATCGTCGGCCGTCTTCGCGAGGACCACCGAATCGCGCTCGTTGCCCGGATTGCTGAGGAGTTTGCCCGCCTGATAGCCCTTGGCGGTCAGGATGCCCGAGACGTTCTTGGCCAGTCCGTCCACCGTGCCGGCATTGTTGACGTCGACGGTGTACTCGGGACGTCCGGTGTTGCGGGAGGGATCGAGCAGGGAACTGGTGTAGGCCCGGACTTTTGCCGGGTCGACGGTGACCACACTCTGCTGCCCGTCGTCGCTCCACCCGTGGTCGTCGATGATGGGGATCGTCGCGAACTTCACGCGGCCGCCGCTGAGATCCTTGAGTTGCTCGGCGAAGGTCAGGACGTCCCAGTCGTCGTCGATGACCACCGACCGCGACACCGCGGCCTGCAACTGGTTGAGCTTGGTCGGGTCGGTCAGGGTGCCGGCCGACAAGATCTTCTGGGTCAGCGAGGCCATGTACGCCTGCTGGCGGGTGATCCGGTCGAGGTCGCCGCGCGGGAGGTCGTGGCGCTGCCGGACGAAGCTCAATGCTTGTGGGCCGTTGAGGGTTTGGCGTCCGGCGGGGAAGTGGGCACCCGAGAACGGTTCGTTCACGGGGTTCTTGAGGCAGACGTCCACGCCGCCGACGGCGTTGGTGAGCAGCACGAAGCCGAGCAGGCCGACCTCGGCGTAGTGATCGACGTGCACGCCGGTGAGGTTCGCGACGGTGTCGATCAGTGCCTCACGGCCGGCCTGGGTGCCCTCCCGTTCGGCCTGCGCCTCGCTCTGCCCGGCCTCGACGGCCTTGCGCCGCACGCCTTCTCGGGTGGTGCCGTAGGCCGCGTTGATCTTGCTCATCCCGATTCCCGGGACGTCGACGTAGGAGTCGCGGGGAATGGAGATCGCCGTTGCCGACGACCCGTCGTTGGGGACCCGGATCAGCAGGATGGTGTCGGTGTTGGTGGAGATGTCGTCGCCCGAGCGCAGCCACCGTAATTCCTGGGCCGAGAGCGGGTTGCCCTTGGCGTCGGTGCGCGAGTCGGTGCCGACCAGCAGGATGTCGGTGGCGCCGTCGTCGGCGCCACCGAGCGCGAGGCCGCCGAGTCGGGTGATGTCGGACTCGAGGTTGTTGATGCTGCTCCAGGCGTATCCGGTGCACACCAGCACGATCACCGAGAGCACCGCGATCAGCCCGCGGGCCGCCGCGCGTCCACCCCGCCAGCCCGACAGCACCCCGCCCCCGCGCG
>NZ_MVPX01000144.1:0-16605 GCF_002043085.1 Gordonia sp. i37
TGCGCGTTCGGCTTCGGCTGTGCATTCGGCTTCGCCGCCGGGCGCCCCTGCGCCGGGCGCTGTCCCGGTGGACGCCGCCGACGCGGCCGTTCAGCGGACTCGCTGTGGTTGCCGTCGACCGAATCGTTTGCGCGCGTGTGGATCTCGCCGGATGGCCGTTGCTGCGGGCCCCGTACGCGATCCGGATCCGCCGGGCGCCTGCGTCGCGTGCCCTCGGCTCGCGGTGCGCGTTCGGCGTGCTCGCCACGCGGAGGTCGGGGACGTTCGGACGCCGACTCGTCGGTCCGGGGGCGGCGCGCGCGGGCCTCGTCGCCACGCGTGTGACCGGCCGGTCGTCTACGCGCACCATCGGGGCGGGAGTCCACGAGTGGGCAGTCCTTTACGGTCGTGGCTGCCGTCGTGCGGGGCAGCAGTTGCCTGAGTGCCAGGCGTTTCTGATGTGGTTTACGTCCGCCAAGGCTACTGAAGGTGGTGGTGAACTCGGCGTCGCACACGCCGGGCGATCGCGGACGGTCGAGCGTTCTCGCCGGACACCGAACGAGTGGTGATCGCCACACTCACCGCCGGTGCGCGTGCGCCGGAGTGGTGGCACGAGCGCGAGCCGGGCACACTGACCGCGTGCGCAGCGATTCCGGGATAGATCCGCGGCCGGCCGAACCGATCGGTACGGTCTGGCTGCTCGGCGCCGCGGGACAACTCGGCACCGCGCTGCGCGCGCAGGCCGGTGCGGACATCGCGCTTGTGCCGCTCACCTCCGCCGACGTCGACCTCGCCGATGCCTCCTCGATCCGCTCCGCACTCGCCGGGGTTCGCGAAGGTGACGTCGTCCTCAATACCGCGGCCTACACCGCCGTCGATCAGGCCGAATCCGAACCCGAGAAGGCCGCAGCGGTCAACGCCGTCGCACCCGGGATCCTCGCCGAGATCACCGCGGCCTCCTCTGCGTGGCTCATCCACGTCTCCACCGACTACGTGTTCGCCGGCACCGGCATGCGTGCGCAACCCCTCGAGCCCGACGACACCGAGCCCGACGACACCGGCCCCGAGTCCACGCCGCCGAGCGTGTACGGCGCCACCAAACTCGCCGGTGAACGCGCCGTGCTCGCTGCCGACCCGTCGTCGACGATCGTGCGGACCGCGTGGGTCTACACCGGCGGCCCCGACAGCCCGGACTTCGTCGGCACGATGCGTCGCCTTGAGCAGAGCCGCGACACGGTCTCCGTCGTCGACGATCAGGTCGGCTCGCCCACCTACGCTCCCGACCTCGCCGCCGGACTCTGGGAGCTGACACGCCACGGCCACCGCACGCCCGTCGCCGGGGCGATCCTGCACGCCACCAATGCCGGCGCCGTCACCTGGTACGCGGTGGCGCGCGCGGTGTTCGCAGGTGTCGGCGCCGACCCGGACCGGGTCCGGCCGTGCACCACCGCCGAATTCCCGCGGCCCGCACCGCGCCCCGCCTACTCGGTGCTCTCACCGCGCTCGTGGCGCCACGCCGGGCTCACCCCGCTGCGCGAGTGGTCGGTCGCCCTGGCCGATGCCCTGGACGTCGACGCCGCTCGAACCGGCACTGTGCAGGCGCGGTGACCTCGACCACAGCGGGCGCCGCACAGCCCGGACGAATGGGACGGACCCCGACGGTTGGCTACGCTGACCCGGTGACCTCGAAGCTGGCCGTGGTGACGGTGACCTATTGGTCGGGCGACCACCTGCAGACCTTCCTGCGGAGTCTGGCGCACGCCACCTCCTCCTCGCCGCGCGTGGTGATCGCCGACAACGGGTCCGGCGACGGCGCACCCGAAGCCGCCGAGCGCGAGCACGCCAACGTCACCCTGGTCCACAGCGGCGGCAATGTCGGGTACGGGGGCGGCATCAACCGAGCGGTCGCCGAACTCGACGACGACGTCGAATTCGTCATGATCGCCAACCCCGACGTCGAATGGTCACCGGGATCGATCGACGAGCTCGTCGCCGCGGCGGCGCGGTGGCCGCGGGCCGGCGCGCTCGGTCCCCTCATCCGTGAGCCCGACGGCTCGGTCTACCCGTCGGCACGGCGTGTCCCCGACCTCGTCTCGGGCACCGGGCACGCACTCCTCGGTGGCATCTGGAAGTCCAACCCGTGGACCGCGGCCTACCGCGCCGACGACGTCGAGCCCAGTGAACGTCCGGTCGGCTGGCTGTCCGGATCGTGTCTACTGGTGCGCCGCACCGCTTTCGACGAGATCTCCGGATTCGACGAGCGCTACTTCATGTACATGGAAGACGTCGACCTCGGCGACCGCCTCGGTCGCGCCGGCTGGCTCAACGTCTACGTGCCCGGGGCCGAGGTCGTCCACACCAAGGGCCACAGCGCCGACAAACGTCCCGAGGCGATGCTGCCCGCCCACCATCGCAGTGCCTACCGCTTCCAGGCCGACCGTCATCCAGGGGTGTTGCAGGCGCCGCTGCGATGGGCATTACGGGCCGGGCTGGCGGTGCGGTCACGTCTGGCCGTACGCGCCGCAGCGCGCACCACGTCGTCCCACGATCATCCACATTCGGAGAGGAACACCCCGTGATGCAGTTCTCGGTGAACAACCCCGCGGTCAGCGCCGACGATGTCCCCGACATCGACATGTCCGATGTGCAGGCTGTCGTACTCGTCGGCGGCAAGGGCACACGCCTGCGTCCGCTCACCCTCTCGGCGCCCAAGCCGATGCTGCCGACGGCGGGACTGCCGTTCCTCACCCACCTGCTCTCGCGCATCCGCAAGGCCGGCATCCGCGACGTCGTGCTCGGGACGTCGTTCAAGGCCCACGTGTTCTCCGAGTACTACGGTGACGGCTCCAAACTCGACCTCAACATGCGGTACGTCACCGAAGAGGAGCCGCTGGGCACCGGTGGCGGTATCCGCAACGTGCTCCCCGAACTGACGGCGTCGACGATCGTGGTGTTCAACGGTGACGTCCTCGGCGGCACCGACGTCCGCCACGTCGTGGCCACCCACCGCGAGTCCGACGCCGACGTCACCCTGCACCTCGTGCGGGTCTCCGACCCCCGAGCCTTCGGGTCCGTGCCCACCGACGAGACCGGCCGCGTCACCGCCTTCCTGGAGAAGACCCAGGACCCGCCGACCGACCAGATCAACGCGGGCACCTACGTTTTCCGCCGCTCGGTCATCGAGGACATCCCCGCCGGTCGCGAGGTGTCGGTCGAACGCGAGGTGTTTCCCGGCCTGCTCGCCGAGGGCCGGCACATCCACGCCTACGTCGACCACGCCTACTGGCGCGACATGGGCACCCCCGAGGACTTCGTCCGCGGCTCGGCCGACCTCGTCCGCGGCATCGCGCCGTCACCGGCCCTCGGTGATCGCCACGGCGAATCCCTGGTCCACGAGGGTGCCGGCGTCGCGCCGGGAGCAGTGCTCATCGGCGGAACGGTCGTCGGCCGCGGCGCCGAGATCGGTCCCCGCGCCCGACTCGACGGTGCCGTCGTCTTCGACGGAGCCGTCATCGAGGCCGGCGCGGTCGTCGAACGCAGCATCGTCGGCTTCGGTGCCCGCATCGGCCCCCGCGCCCTCATCCGCGACACCGTCATCGGCGACGGCGCCGAGGTCGGCGCCCGCTGCGAATTGCTGCGCGGAGCGCGGGTATGGCCCGGCGTCCAGATCCCCGACGGCGGTCTGCGCTTCTCGACCGACGTCTGACAACCCGCCGCGGTCATCTCATCGCGACTTCGCCGCGGTCAGGTCATCGCGACTTCGCCGCGGTCACATTCATCGCGACTTCGCCGCGGCGAGCACCCCGGGGCCCAACGGGATCACCACCGGCAACAACCGGTCGTCGTCGGCCACCAACATCGCGGCCTCGCGGGCCGCAGCGGTCATCGGGTCGGTGCGCGCCGGATCGGCGACCGCACCCTGGGCTGCCGCGTCGTGGATGACCAGCATCCCGCCGGGCCGCAGCATCCGCACCGACTCGGTCACGAACCGGGGCATGTCCAGCCGCGGTCCGTCGATGAACACCAGGTCGTAAGAGCTGTCCGACAGTCGCGGCAACACATCACGCGGCGTGCCGTTGATCAGCCGCGTCCGACCCGGCGCGATGTCGGCGCCGGCGAACGACGCCCGCGCGGCCTGATGGTGTTCGAGCTCGGGGTCGATCGTGGTCAGCACCCCGTCGGTGGCCATTCCGGCCAACAACCACAGCCCGCTCACCCCGGTACCGGTGCCGATCTCGGCGACCGCATGCGCATCGACTGCTCGGGCGAGTACCGCAAGCAATGCGCCGACCGACGGACTCACCGGAATCGCGCCGAGTTCGATCCCGCGGGCACGCGCGGCGACCAGAGCGTCGTCCTCCACGATCGCCGACTCGGCGTAGTCGATCAGTGCCACCCGCGGGTCGCTCGGCTGGGTATCGGTCATGCTCGCAAGGTTAGACATGCCCGGTGCAAAGAGCCGACGGCACGCCCGGATTGCCGTATCGCACCTCGGAGTTTGCTTCCTCAGACAACACTCAGGGCCCTCATACGGCGACCACACCACGATGGGAGAGGGTGAGGGCATCGAATCGGATACAGGGGGGAATACCACCACCCGGTGTCCGGTTCAGTATGGTGAATCCATCCGGCGTCACCGCGATGATGGTTTGTGAGAAGGGAACCGGCCACCCACGATGAGCGACCACGAGGCGTCCGCAGACATTGCCCCCGGCGGAACCGCGGGATTCGATGCCACCGGAAACGACATGCTCATGCCGTCCTGGGACGAGTTGGTCCGCGAGCATGCCGACCGCGTCTACCGGCTCGCCTACCGGCTGTCCGGTAATCAGCACGACGCCGAGGACCTCACCCAGGAGACCTTCATCCGGGTCTTCCGGTCGCTGTCGAACTATCGCCCGGGAACGTTCGAGGGCTGGCTGCACCGCATCACCACCAATCTCTTCCTCGACATGGTGCGCCGGCGCAACAAGATCCGCATGGAGGCACTGCCCGAGGAATACGACCGCGTGCCCGCCGACACACCCGACCCGCAGCAGATCTACGCCGATGCGAACCTCGACGGCGATCTGCAGGCCGCCCTGGACTCGTTGAGTCCCGAGTTCCGTGCCGCCGTCGTCCTGTGTGACATCGAAGGGTTGTCGTACGAGGAGATCGCCGCGACCCTCGGGGTCAAGCTCGGCACCGTGCGCAGTCGCATCCACCGCGGACGTCAGACCATCCGCGACTTCCTCCTCGCCCGTGGCCACAGCGACCGCCGCTCGGTCGCGGTCGGTCACTGAGTCCAACGTCGACATCGGCCGCACCGAGGACCATCGAGGACCCACATCGACGTGACGTCCGCCGGGAACCTCACCGACCGCGCAATCGTTGGGACTTTCGGTAGGCTGGGGCGTCGTCCCCGCCGAAAGCCGGGGTCACGACGGGGGAGAAGGGGTGATGAACACGATGATGGACGGCTCACAACGACGGCCGGACGCGAGTGCCGCGACCGATCGGCTCGAGCACCCGGACAATCTCCGCCGACGCCGCGCCTGGAATCCGGCGGCCTGGACGCCCGCGCGATCCTCCTTCACCCCGAACCGCCGGCCGAGCGCTCCGCGGGACCGGCGATTCGCCCCCACCGAGCACCTCGCACCCGAGGCGGTCGCCGCCTACGTCGACGAAGAACTCGGTATGACCGCCCACATGCGTGCCACCCACCACCTGGCCCTGTGCCCGGAATGCGTCGCCGCCGTCGAGGCCCAGACCGCAGCCCGTACCCGCTTGCGCTCCTCGGGCACCATGCCCATCCCGACCGGTTTGTTGGGCCAACTCAGTCAGATCCCGACTCGTGAGTTCGACATGACCGATCATCGCGACCCGACACGACCGGTCGACGGCGCCGAGCGCGGCGCTTCCCGCCGCACTCACCCCGGCCGCGTGCCCACCGGTGAGCCGACGCCCATGCCCGGCCACAACTCGCCCGGTCACGACTCGAACCGGGGTCGCATGCAGCGCTGGCGGGGCCGCTGACACGTGGATTCCGACGCCTCTCAGCCAGACGCCTCCCAGCCCAAGTCCTCCCAGCCCGACTCCTCCCCGACACCCGAATCCCCGACACCCGCAGCCCCGAGAACCGAAGCACGTCCGAGCACGCCCGCCACACAGTGGTCGGCGCCGGCGGCCGACGAGGCCGGTGGCGCGCCCGGTAGCGGCCCCGGGAGTGACAAGGTCTCGCGCGTTGTCCGGCATGCACCGGTCTCACCGGCGACGGCCCAGGTCTTCGGTCGCCCCTCCGGAGTAGCAGGCTCCTTCGCGCCCGGCGCGGCGGTACCCGACCGTCCCGCACCCGCCGTCGGTCCGCCGGATCCGGTTCTCGCCGAGGCCTTCGGACGTCCTGACGGTAGTGACGAGACCTTGCAGCGCGACCCGCTGGCCACCTACGGCACTCCCGACGAACCCGCACCGCCGGCCGACCCGTGGCGCGATCCGGAGAGCCCGGCGACGCTGGCCCGGCCTGCGGTCGCCGAATCCGCACCCGCGAATCCCAGCGCCCCCGGCCCCAAGCTGGGCATCCGCGAGGTCCTGCTCGGCCGTCGGATCGCGTGGCACGCGCTGGCGGCGCTGGCCGTGATCGCGCTGCTGATCGGCGTCGTCGGTGGACTGATGGGCAGGTTCACCGCGGAGGTCGCGGCCCCGCTCAACAGCAATACCGTCGAACTGTCGACCCAGGGTGACGACAACGGCGACGCACCGCGGTCGTCGGTGGCCCGGGTGGCGCAGGCCGTGGAGAAGTCGGTCGTCGCCGTCGACGTGCGACTGTCCAATGGATCGGCCACCGGGTCGGGCTTCGTCATCGATCGCAACGGCTACATCCTCACCAACAACCACGTCATCTCACTCGCCGCGTCCGACCGGACCGCCAAACTCGAGGTCGTCTTCTCCGACCGCAACCGGGTACCCGCCCGCATCGTCGGACGTGACCCGAAGACCGATGTGGCCGTGCTCAAGGTCGACAACGTCGACAACCTCACCGTCGCCCAACTCGGCGATTCCAACGACCTCCAGATCGGCGAGGAGGTCGTGGCCTTCGGCTCCCCGCTGGGCCTGGATCGCACCGTGACCAGCGGCATCGTCAGCGCCCTGCGTCGCGCGGTGCCGCTGCGCCCGGATTCGGAGTCCGACACCGACGCCGTCATCGACGCCATCCAGACCGACGCGGCGATCAACCCCGGCAACTCCGGTGGTCCGCTGGTCGACGCGCAGGCCAAGGTGGTGGGTATCAACACCGCCGGACTCGTCCCTGGCGGTGGCTCGATCGGACTCGGGTTCGCCATCCCGATCGGTGAGGCGGTCCCCATCGCGCAGGCACTGATCCGCGACGGCAAGGTCAACCATCCGCAGATCGGCGTGAACGCCAGCGACGTCCGCAACGACCGGGTGCTCGGCGCCCAGATCCGCAACGTGGTGGGCGGGGGTCCGGCGGCCCAGGCCGGGCTGCGGGAGAACGACGTGATCGTCTCCTTCAACGGCCGCACCATCGAAAGTGCCGACGAATTGACCGTCGCCGTGCGTACCGCGAAGATCGGGGAGCCGGTCAAGTTCACCTACTGGCGTGACGGGCGTACCTTCGAGGGCACGATGACGCCCGCGAGTGACTGAGAACGTCCACCACCGGCGGACGCGCGAGAGCGGGGAAGTGCCATGTTCGACAGTGTGGGTTGGGGAGAGATCTTCATCCTGATCGTCGCCGGACTCGTCATCCTGGGACCGGAACGGTTGCCCGGTGCGATCTCGTGGACAATGCAGTCGCTGCGCAAGGTTCGCGAGTATGCGACCGGCGCGACCGATCAGCTCAAGAATGACTTCGGTACGGACTTCGACGACCTCCGCAAACCGCTCGCCGATCTCAACGAGCTACGCGGTATGACACCGAAGTCGATGATCACCAAGCATCTGCTCGACGGCGACGACTCGGTCTTCAAGACCTTCACCGATGCCGGTTCGGTACTCAAGTCGGCCACCGACACCCCGCCGATCAAGCCGGTGTCCAAGCCCATGCCCGACGGCCCCGTCGGTGAGCCCGGGCCGTCGCTGAGGAAGCCGAGTGCCGCGGACTCGTCCGAACACCGGCCCGCACGCGGTCATCACGACGTCTCCGATTGGGACGCAACGTGATTCGCTGATCGACGAAGTATCGGCGAGCGAACGTCAGTGCCGAGTGGTGTCGATGCCCAGGCTCATGCCGGCCAGGCCGCGACGACGGACCGCGAGTTTGTCGGCGATCGCGCGCAGTGCCGATCCGGACGCGGAGTCGGGCGCGGCGAGCACGACCGGTGTGCCCGCATCACCGCCCTCCCGCAACGCCGGTTCGAGTGGCACCTGGCCGAGGAGATCGACCTGCGCGCCGACCATCCGGGTCAGCCGGTCGGCGACCGTCTGGCCGCCACCGGAACCGAAGGGCTCCATCCGTGTGCCGTCGGGCAGTTCCATCCACGACATGTTCTCCACGACGCCGAGGATCTTCTGCCGGGTCTGCAGGGCGATCGCACCGGCGCGCTCGGCGACCTCGGCGGCCGCCTGCTGTGGGGTGGTGACCACCAGGATCTCCGCACCGGGGATCAGCTGGGCGATCGAGATCGCGACATCGCCGGTGCCGGGCGGCAGATCGAGCAGCAGCACATCGAGGTCACCCCAGTACACGTCGGCAAGGAACTGCTGCAATGCCCGGTGCAGCATCGGCCCGCGCCAGGTGACCGGGGTGTTGCCGCTGGTGAACTGGCCGATCGAGATGAACCGCACGTCGTGGGAGATCGGCGGCATGATCATCTTCTCGACCTGGGTGGGCTTGGCGTCGCTGCCGAGCATCCGGGGCACCGAGTGGCCGTAGATATCGGCGTCGAGCACCCCGACAGACAATCCGCGCTCGGCGAGCGCGCAGGCGAGATTGACGGTGACCGACGACTTGCCGACGCCGCCCTTGCCCGAGGCGACGGCATAGACACGGGTCAGCGATCCCGGCTGGGCGAACGGGATCACCGGTTCGGCGGAGTCACCCCGCAGCTTCTTGCGGAGCTCGGAGCGTTGCTCGTCGTCCATCACGTCGAGGGTCACGCGTACCTCGCCGACCCCGGGCACGTCGGAGACCGCGGTCTGCACCCGGCCGCTGATCTCGCCGCGCATCGGGCAGCCCGAGGTCGTCAGGTACACCGCGACGTCGACACTGGCGTCGTCGTTGACGGCCACCGATTTCACCATGCCGAGATCGGTGATGGGTTTGCCGATTTCCGGGTCCCGAACCTTGGACAAGGCGGCGCGAACCGCGGATTCGTTGGGCGTCACTACTGTAGTCATCACCTGCCAGCTTAACCGCCGGTGATGACCTCGCCGTCGGAGTGACCCCTGGTGCAGGCGCGGTCAGGCGTTGTCGGCATCCGTCCGATCAGCGAGCCGGGGTGGTCTGCGGGGTCACTCGCGGGGTCGGTGCCGGTGCCGGCGCGGGTGGCTGACCGGGCAGCGTGATCCCCGGTGGCAGACAGATCATGCCGAGACACTGTTGGGTCGGCGTGGTCGTCGTCGGGGCCGAGGGACCCGATGAGGGTGCACCGCTCGACGGGGAGGACGGACGGGACGGGGAACTCGACGACGAACTCGACGGCGGGCGCATCTCCGGGATCGGGGTCGTCGGCATCACTCCGGTGGCATACGCCGCCGCCCAGGCCAGCACGTTCTGCGCGTACGCCAGGGAGTGGTTGTATCGCATGACCGCGGCGACCTTGTTGCTGTCGGCCATGATGTCGGACACGCCCGCGCACAGATAGCGCGCCGCCGAGTAGGTGGCGTCGAAGATGTTGTTGGGATCGGCCTTGCCGTCTCCGTTGCCGTCGCTGCCCCAGGCGGCCCAGGTGCTCGGGATGAACTGCATCGGTCCCATCGCCCGCGCATGCGATCCGTCCGCGTTGCGGATGACCTCGTTGCCCGCCAGTGAACCGTCGAGCACCGGCCCCTCGATGGGGACGAGGGTGGTTCCGTACTGGTCGACATCGCCGTTGTCGGCGTGATTGGACTCGATGCGTCCGATGCCGGCGAGCAGGAACCACGGGATCTTGCACGCCGCGTTCTCCGAGGCCTCTCGGTCGGCGGCGAGTTTGTATGCCTGCAACACGATTCCCGGGATGCCGAGCGGCCCCGATGGCAGATCCGCCGACAACCGGAATTGCGGCGCCACGTCGGGAGCGGCCGGACGGGCAGCCGGAGGGGCGAAGCCCAGCAATGAAACAGGTTGTGCGGCAGCGATTCCCGCCACATCGATCGGGGCGTTCGCGGCGAGTGGGATGCCACCGCCGTCGTGGGCGCTCGAGGTGGCCGCACCCAAGACCATCGCGCCGACGAGGAGACTGCCTGCGCCGACCGACAACGTTCGCCGGGTCAGCGTCGAACCACGATGCGGGCCGCGGGACCGGTGGAAGGGATGGGGCACCCTCATCGCGGGTCCCCGTGGTCGTGGGTTTGTCCCGTGCGCACTGTGCGCGCCATCGATCCGCGCCGCGCTGCGCTGCTGCTCCCCGTACGCGCTGTCTGCCCTGTCACGTCGTTCACTCCGTTGTCAACGTCCACCCGTCGTCGCCCCCCGAGAGAGCGGATGCGGTCGGGCCGGGTCCCGTGGGTGACACGAGCGGCAGCCGACCGGCACTGTGGTCCACCATACATATGGGTCGGATGTCCCAGTCGGTGAACTCAGGGATTGAAGCCCGGGGATCACCCTGACACGGGGAACGACCGACCCGAACGTGTAGTCGGTGGTCTCGGGTGCGGTGTTACGCCCGGTCGGGGCCACCTCGTCGGGAGACGTGATCCGACGGCTGGTCGAGGTCGCGGTTGGCCAGCCGGTCGACGAGGTCGTCGAGCAGGTCGTCGAGTTCCTTGCGCAGGTAGTCGCGGGTGACGGTGTCGCCGACGGCCAGGCGCACCGCCGCCAGCTCACGGGCGAGGAACTCGGTGTCGGACTTGGTCTGCGCGGCCCGGGTGCGATCCTCCTCGAGCGCAACCTTGTCGCGGTTCTCCTGACGGTTCTGCGCGAGCAGGATCAGCGGCGCCGCGTACGCGGCCTGGGTGGAGAAGGCGAGATTGAGCAGGATGAACGGGTAGGGATCCCATCGAAGCGAGACCGCGAACAGGTTGATGGCGATCCACACCACCACGATCACGGTCTGGATCGCGAGGTAGCGGCCGGTTCCGAGGAATCGGGCGATGCGTTCGCTGTAGACGCCGACGACGTCGGAGTCGAGGTTGAAGGCCGGACGTCGACGCTCGCGGGGGGTGTCCAGCCTGCGGCCCCGGGGTTCGCTCACGACCGCACCTCGTCGGGCTGATCGATCGGCTCGGTCTCGCGCCAGTCACGTGGCAGCAGTTGATCGAGGAGGTCGTCGACGCTGACCGCGCCGAGCAGGTGGTGCTGATCGTCGACGACCGGCCCGCACACCAGGTTGTAGGTTGCAAAGTAGCGGGTCACGGTCTCCAGGGAGTCCTCCGGTCGTAGGTGGGCGAGATCGGTGTCGAGGATGCCACCCACGATGTTGGCGGGTGGCTCCCGCAGCAGCGCCTGCACGTGCACGCAGCCGAGGTATTTTCCGGTGGGCGTGGAGGTCGGGGGGCGGACGACGAAGACCAGACTCGCAGCGGCGGGATTGATGTCGGGGTCGCGGATCCGCGCGAGCGCCTCGGCGACCGTGGTCGCCGGGGTAACGATGATCGGCTCGGAGGTCATCAGTCCGCCGGCGGTGTCGGGGGAGTGGGTGAGCAGTCGCCGAACCGGCTCGGAATCCTCCGGGTCCATGCGCGCCAGGAACGACTCGGCCTCGGTGTCGGAGAGCTCGCCGAGCAGGTCGGCGGCATCGTCGGGATCCATGGCCTCGAGCACGTCGACGGCGCGATCGAGTTCCAGATGCGACAACAAATCCTTCTGATCGTCGGGCGGCAACTCCTGCAGCACGTCGGCCAGGCGCTCGTCGTCGAGGGCCGAGGCGATCTCGTCGCGACGCTTGACGGGCAACTCGCGCAACGCATTCGCGACGTCGGCGGCACGCATGCCCTCGAACTGCAGGAGGGCTTGTGCCACCCCCTGTCCGGGCAGGTCGAGGCTGCTCTGCGTCATACCGTGCACGTTGGACCACTCCACGACGTGGGTCTCGCCGCGGCGCAGCCCCCGTCGGCCGGAACGCACCGCGACGCGGGCCACCACCCAGTCGCGGGTACGGGTGCGCTCGATGCCGAGGTCGACCACGGGCACATCGATTCCGGCGAGATCGGGCAGATCGGGGTCGACGACGCGGACCCGCGTGTCGAGGATCTGCCCGATCGCCAGTGCCTCACCGGGGCGCAGGTGCAGTCGGCGCAGGCTGACCGTTCCGGTGTTGAGTGTCACCGCATTGGGTTCGATCGAGGTCACCCGGAGCATCGGGACGAAGATGCGTCGCCGCGTGGTCAGTTCCACCGCGAGTCCGAGTGCGCGCGGCTGTTGGCCGGGCAACCGCACCGAGATCACCGCGTCGCGCACACGCCCGATCGATTCACCGTCCGGGCCAAGGACGGCCAATCCGACTAACCTGGCCACGAACACCTTGCTCACCGCCGACATGGGAGTAAGGGTAGTGGCATCGCACCGGGGACGAATGCATGCCGGCGGCGGGTCGAGGACCCGAGGCCGGTCGCGGACCCGACTGACCCGCAAGGAGTGAGAATGACCAATCCCATGCAGCCGTCGCGGCAGACGCCGGGACTGCCGACGCCGCCCAAGGGTTGGCCGATCGGCTCGTATTCGACCTACGCCGAGGCTCAGCGTGCGGTGGACTACCTGTCCGACGAGCACTTCACGGTCGAGGACGTCACCATCGTCGGCGTCGACCTGATGCAGGTCGAGCGCGTCATCGGACGGCTGACCTGGGGCAAGGTCATCGGTGGCGGCATCGTGTCGGGAGCGTGGCTGGGTCTGTTCTTCGGCTTGCTGGTCTCGATCGTCGTCTCTGGAAATCCGCTGGTGCCGATCCTCTTCGGTCTCGTCGGCGGTGTCATCTTCGGTCTGATCTCGGCGACCATTCCCTATGCGGCGACCCGCGGTCAGCGAGATTTCGCCTCGACCATGCAATTGGTGGCGGGACGTTACGACGTGCTGTGTGATCCCAAGAGCGCGGAGAAGGCGCGGAACATGCTGGCCCGACTGAACCCCTGAGACGGTTCACGCGATCCCCGGCCTGATCGGCTCGCCGTGATCCACGTGATCAACACGGTCTCGAATTGGCACGGCCGCACACATTGTGTTGCCCGTCACATACATGTCGGGATAGCGTAACCTCCGAGACGGCCATGATCGCGTCGCGCACAACGCGTCGGCGTCGTCATGTGCACGACATGGAGGAGGCCGCGTGCGGCGCAGGATGGGCGGTGCGAGTAGTGACCCCGGTGACGGGTCGCGAAACCGGAAGTCGTCTTTGGGGATCCGCGGCAAGGTGGTCATCGCCGCGGCTGCGCTGGCCACGCTGGCGCCGATCGTGACGGCCTGCGGCTCCGGGTACGAGGCAGGCGTGCTGAACCTGTATCCGCCTGCCGATGGCGCGGATTCGGTGAAGGTCCAGGCGGACAAGTGCTCCAAGGAGTCCGGGGGCGAATACCGGATCGTCACCACTGCGCTGCCCAAGGCGGCCGACGATCAGCGTCTACAACTGGCCCGACGCCTGTCGGGCAACGATCACAGCCTGGACCTGATGGGCATGGACGTGGTGTGGACCGCCGAGTTCGCCGACGCCGGTTGGCTGGTCCCGGTGCCCGACGATCTCGTCGCGCAGGTCACCGCGCGCACGCTCGGGGGTCCGCTGGAGACAGCGCAGTGGAAGACCCCCGGTGATGCTGCCCAGCGCCTCTACGCCATCCCGATCTGGACCAACACCCAGCTGCTCTGGTATCGCAAGGATGTTCTCGCCGATACGGTCCGCCAGTCCGCCGCGACCAACTGGGAGCGGATGCTCGAACAGGCCCAGGTCAGTCTCGGCAAGGGCGGTCCCGGCCAGATCATGGTGCAGGGCAAGCAATATGAAGGTCTGATGGTGTGGTTCAACTCCGTGTTGGCCAGTGCCGGTGGCCAGATCGTCGATCCCGACAACCCCAGCAAGGTGACGCTGAACGACACCCCGGCGCACCGTGCCGCGACGGTCAAGGCCCTGCAGATCCTCAAGGCGGTTGCCACCGCGCCGGGCCACGATCCGTCGCTGACCAACGGTGATGAGACCAGCTCGCGCCTCGGCATGGAGAACGGATCGGCGCTCTACGAGGTGAATTGGCCGTTCGTGCTCGCCTCGATGCGAGAGAACGCGTCGGCGGGCAGTGTCCCGTATCTGACGGATCTGCAGAAGTACAAGAGTCTGTTCGCCGACCCGAACAACTCGCCCACCGACGCGCAGTTGGCGCCGGTGACCAAGGCCGTGCGCCAGAAGTTCGACTTCCGGCCGTATCCGGGGGTGGGTGATCTACCCGCCAAGAGCACGCTGGGTGGACTGAACATCGCCGTCGCCAGCACCTCGCAGCAGAAGGATCTCGCGTTCAAGGCGGCGATGTGCCTGACGAGCGCCGACGCGCAGAAGTACTACAGCCTCAACGCGGGTACGCCGCCGGTGATCTCGTCGCTCTACTCCGACCCGGAGTTCCGGGCGGCCTATCCCATGGCCGACGACATCAAGCTGCAGCTCGAACCCGATCACGCGGCGCTGCGTCCGAAATCGCCGCAATACCAGTCCATCTCGACGCTGGTTCAGGCCAAGCTGTCACCGGTCGGGGCGTGGGACCCACAGAATCTGGTCGATCAGCTCGCCGATGCGGTACAGAAGGCGATCAACGGGGAGGGCATCATCCCATGACCAACGACGACAACGAGGCCTCACGCCGCGGCCGGCACGCGATGCCGGAGGGCGAACAGCCCACGGCCCCAGCCGAACCCGGTCTCGACGTGACCGCTCCGCACACCTTCGGGCCCACTGTGCATTCCCCGGTGTGGGAAGCGCCTGCGGAATCACCGGCGGTAGGCCGGGTTCCGGATGCTGATGCAGCCGGCTCGACGCGGGCCGCACCGGCCACCGCGGTGATCGATCGCCCTGCGCCGGCGGCCGCCGCCCCGAAGCGGAGTGAGGGTAAGCGGGCGGAGCGTCGGTTGGCGTTCTGGTTGGTGTTGCCTGCGGTGGTGATGATGGCGGTGGTGACGGGGTATCCGATCATCTATGCGGTGTGGTTGTCGTTGAACAAGGCGAGTTTGTCGGCGCCGGGTAAGCGTGAGTTCGTGTGGTTCGCCAATTACGGGACGGTGCTCTCGGATGGGTATTGGTGGACGGCGTTCGGGGTGACGTTGGGCATCACGGTGGTGTCGGTGGTCATCGAGTTCGTGTTGGGGTTGGCGATCGCGTTGGTGATGCATCGAACGTTGTTCGGGCGGGGCACGATTCGCACCGTGGTGTTGATTCCGTACGGGATTGTGACGGTCGCGGCGGCGTTCTCCTGGTATTACGCGTGGACGCCGGGGACGGGGTATCTGGCGAATCTGTTGCCGGATGGGAGTGCCCCGTTGACCCAGCAGTGGCCGTCGTTGGCGATCATCGTGTTGGCCGAGGTCTGGAAGACGACCCCGTTCATGGCGTTGTTGTTGCTGGCCGGGTTGGCGTTGGTGCCCGATGATTTGTTGAAGGCCGCCCAGGTCGACGGGGCCGGGGCGTGGACGCGGTTGTGGCGCATCATTTTGCCGTTGATGAAACCGGCGATCCTGGTGGCGTTGCTGTTCCGTACTCTGGACGCGTTCCGGGTGTTCGACAACATTTATGTGTTGACCGCCGGGTCGAACAACACGTATTCGGTGTCGATGCTCGGCTACGACAATCTGTTCAAGGGTTTCAATCTTGGTGTGGGGTCGGCGATCTCGATCCTGATCTTCGTGTGTGTGGCGATCATCGCGTTCATCTTCATCAAGGGGTTCGGTACTGCGGCACCGGGCTCGGACAACGAGGGGAGGTAAGGGGCGGTGAAGACCGGAGCCAAACCGAAATTCTGGTGGGCGATCGCCAACATCCTGGTGATCCTGTATGCGATCATCCCCTTGTTGTGGATCGTGAGTTTGTCATTCAAACCCGCCTCGAGTGTCACCGACGGCTCGTTCATCCCGAAGGAGTGGACGTGGGAGAACTATTCGTCGATCTTTTCCACGAGCGCGTTCACCTCGGCACTGATCAACTCGATCGGGATCGGGTTGATCACCACGGTGATCGCGGTGGTGTTGGGCACGATGGCCGCCTATGCGGTGGCCCGTTTGGACTTTCCGGGTAAACGCCTGTTGATCGGGGCGGCCCTGTTGATCGCGATGTTCCCGCAGATCTCGCTGGTCACCCCACTGTTCAACATCGAACGCACCCTCGGGTTGTTCGACACGTGGCCGGGGTTGATCCTGCCCTACATCACCTTCGCGTTGCCGTTGGCGATCTACACGCTCTCGGCGTTCTTCCGGGAGATCCCGTGGGAGTTGGAGAAGGCCGCGAAAATGGATGGGGCGACCCCGTTCCAGGCGTTCCGGAAGGTGATCGCCCCGTTGGCCGCGCCGGGGGGGGTGACCGCGGC
>NZ_MVPX01000145.1:0-11468 GCF_002043085.1 Gordonia sp. i37
CGCGACCCCGTTCCAGGCGTTCCGGAAGGTGATCGCCCCGTTGGCCGCGCCGGGGGTGGTGACCGCGGCGATCCTGGTGTTCATCTTCGCGTGGAACGACCTGCTGCTGGCGTTGTCATTGACCTCGACCGAACGGGCGATCACCGCGCCGGTCGCGATCGCGAATTTCACCGGGAGTTCCCAGTTCGAGGAACCCACCGGGTCGATCGCTGCGGCCGCGGTCGTGATCACCATTCCGATCATCATCTTCGTGTTGTTCTTCCAACGTCGAATCGTGGCCGGGTTGACCTCCGGCGCGGTGAAGGGATAAACCCATGGCAGACATCGTTTTGGACCACGTCAGCAAAACCTATCCCGACGGCTCGACCGCGGTGCATGAGGTGAATGTGGATATCGCCGACGGCGAGTTCATCATCCTCGTCGGCCCGTCCGGGTGCGGGAAATCGACCACCCTGAACATGATCGCCGGGCTCGAGGACATCACCAGCGGGGAGCTACGGATCGCCGGGCAACGCGTCAACGAACGCGCCCCCAAAGACCGCGACATCGCCATGGTGTTCCAGTCCTATGCCCTGTATCCGCACATGTCGGTGCGGGAGAACATCGCGTTCCCGCTGACCCTGGCGAAACTGTCGAAAGCCGAGATCGCCGCGAAGGTCGACGAAGCCGCCCGCATCCTCGACCTGGGGCCCTACCTGGATCGGAAACCGGCGAATCTATCCGGTGGGCAACGCCAACGCGTCGCGATGGGCCGGGCGATCGTGCGTTCCCCGAAGGCGTTCCTGATGGATGAACCGCTGTCGAATCTGGATGCGAAACTGCGGGTGCAGATGCGCGCGGAGATCTCCCGGCTGCAACAACGCCTGGGTACCACCACCGTCTACGTCACCCACGACCAAACCGAAGCCATGACCCTCGGTGACCGGGTCGTGGTCATGCGCTCGGGGTATGTCCAGCAAATCGGTTCCCCCCAAGAGCTCTACACCAACCCCGCCAACATCTTCGTCGCCGGCTTCATCGGCTCACCCGCCATGAATTTCCTGCCCGGACGACTCGGCGCCGACGGGGTGTCGACCCCGATCGGCACGATAGCGCTGCACGATCAGCAACAGGTCACCGATGCGGCAGCCCGGGTCAACAGCAACGGGGAGGTCCTCGTCGGTATCCGCCCCGAACACCTCGAAGACGCCCACCTCATCGATGCCGACACCTTGTCGCGGGGAAGGACGTTCACGGTCGGGATCGACGTCCTCGAATCCATGGGATCAGACAACTACGCCTACTTCCGCATCGACTCCCAGGGTCCGGCGAATGACGCACTCGCCGAACTGTCCGCCGACTCCGGTGCCACCCTCGGCGGCGGCGAAATGATCGCCCGACTCTCCCCCGAATCACAGATCCGCCGGGGTAGCACCGCCGAACTCTACTTCGACCCCACCAAGATCACCGTCTTCGACCAGCAATCCGGCGCGAGTCTGCGTGGTGCACCAGCGAATTCGGTTGCAGGCGGGCCGGCACTGTCGAAGGGATGAGCGCCGCGGTCGTCGACAGGTGATCATCGGCGCCGACGCCGAGGCTGTTCGCGGAGTTCGTCGATGATCTCGTCGTCCCAGATGTGCTTGCGCACCAGGCGATAGCGCTCGCACGCGAGCCACAGGTAGAGTTCGGCGTCGCTGTCGAGGTCGGACCGGACATCGGCGCGTCGGGCCATACGGATGACCGGCAGGAATTCCTCACCGAACCACCGCCGTGCCACCTCGGTACGGCCGAGGAATTCGCCCACCTCTTGGCTGAGACGGAAGCCCCAGGCCTCCACCGCCTCTGCGAGTTCGGCGTAGTCGAAGGGGTCGGCGAACCGGATGGTGTCGGCCTGTGCACCCGACAGCGGCACCCGCGACAGGAACAGGCGGCGGTGGTCCTTGAGGAGGAGGTCTCCGGGCACGTTGATGCCCTCGGGGGAGATGCGGGTGTGGATCTCGGTGACGTAGGCCTCGATGGTGTCGAGGTGACGGGCGATGGCAATCGAGATGCGGTGGTGTCCGTCGATGACGAAATGCATCCCACCGATCCGGTACAGCCGCACCGGGGGCATCGATTCACCGCGCCGCTGCGCGGCCGCGAGTCGCTGCCACCGGCTGCGAATCCGGGCCGAGGTCGGGCGGAAGTAGCGGTCGAAATCCTTGGTGCGGTCCACACTTCCGACGATCGAGGCCACCTCGACCGTCTGCAGTCCCAGGTAGGTCTCGCCGGTGCGGCCCAATGCGGCGACGACCTCGTCGAAGGGGAGGATCGCATTGACGTCGGCGGGTTGTCGGGTGAACCACTGTGTCAGCCGGGCGAGTTCGGCTTGCCGGCGCATCCGCTGGAAGTCGTTCTCGGCGTCGGCGTCCGGGAATCCGGTGTCACGAGCCATATCTGCGCCTCACGATCCTGAAATCTCCGGTTTCGGTGTCGAAATCGAACTGGCAGTAGCCGACGACGTTCATCGACACGGTATCGGTCCCGATGATCAGGTCACGCGGATGTGCACCGTAGGGATGGATGTGCCCGTGCACCATGATCTTCGGTCGGAGTCGGTCGACCAGTGGGTGGAAACACGAGAACCCGCGGTGCGGCCGGTCCTCGGCGTCGCCCACGCCGCGTGCCGGCGAATGGGTGAGCAGGATGTGCGGGCGGGTGGCACGCACACCGCCTCGGGCGCGCAACAACCACGACCGCAACCGTTGCTGCGCCTCGGTGTACTGATTGGGACCGGAGTTGTAGCGGATACTGCCCCCGAGGCCGCTGATCCGGACGCCGGCCGCCGTCACCGTCCGACCGTCGGCGTTGACCGCGCACTCGGGCCCGGGATAGCTGGTCGGCAATCCCGCGCGGGTCCAGCCGGCGCGCGAGGACCGGTAGCCGCGCAGATCACCGTCATGGTTGCCCGGAACGAATACACATGGCGCATCGCACAGGCTCGACAGCACGTCGAGATACTTGTAGGGAAGATCGCCCGCGCCCAGGATGAGGTCGGGTTTGGTCTCGATGCCCACCCCGAAGGTGAGTGACTCCACCACCTCGTCGGCGACCGCCAGGATGTTCACCACATGCACACCGTAATCGACCGTCGCCCCGGTGTGGAACGTCCGGATCGGGCGAGGAGTCGATGCGTCAGGCGGTCAGTTCGGTGATCACGTCGAACGCGAGGTGGTCGGCTTGCGCGAGGTACACCGGCTGACGGGTGTGCCGGCCACAGAGCTCGACCTCGCCCCGCGGTCCGCGGTAGGTCACGCCGCGCGTCGTCCGGCCGATCGTGGCGGTGTCGAGCGAGCCCCCGGCCCGGGCGAGCGCCGCGAGCAGCATCAGCCCCTCGTAACAGGATTCGCCGATGTTGTTCAATGCCGGTGCCGCGCGGCCGAATCGGCGCTCGTACCGGGACCCGAACTCGAGACCTTCGGGGGTGACCACACTTTCGAAGTATCCGCACGCCGTGTAGAGGTCGTGGGTGGCCTCGGCGCCGCAGCCGCACAGCACGTCCTCACCGATCATCATCGACAGCCGGATGTGCTGTTCGTCGAGACCCGCCGCGGCGAACGCACGGTGGAATGCGGCGGCGTCGGCGCCGACCATGAGGACGAGCACCCCGTCGGGGCGGGTGTCGGCAATCATCTGCAATGCAGACCCGAAATCCCGGCCGCGCAGCGGGACGAAGTGATCGTCGAGGAAGTCCATGTGCGCGCCATGGAGGAAGTCGCGGGTACGTGCAGAGGTCGCGCGAGGCCACACGTAGTCGTTGCCGATCACGCACCAGCGTCGGATTCCTCGGTTCTCGCGCAGCCATCGGATGGCCGGGAACAACTGCTGATCGGGGGTCTCACCCACCATGTACACGCCGTCGGCGTCCTCGCCACCCTCGTAGAACGTCGTGTACACGTATGGCACCCGCCCGGCCGTGTGCGGGGTGATCACGTTGCGCGCGTTGGACAGGTGCCACCCGATCACACTCTCCACGCGTCCGGTGGTGACGAGGCGGTCGACGGTGCCCGACAACCGGTTCAAGGGTGCGCCCGCATCGACGAGATGCACCCGAACCGGGCGGTCGAGGATGCCGCCGGCCGCGTTGACATCGGCGACGGCCAGTTCGGCACTCGCCTCGCACGAGGGACCGAACATGCCGGCCGGACCGCTCAGCGGTACTGCGAGAGCGACGTCGAGGGTGGCGTTGTCGCCTCTGAGAACCACTGGTGAGGCCACAACCGACTCCCGGGGTGGATACGTGCTGACCTGCACAGTGTCCCACGAATCGACGGTTGCGCAACGCCGGCTGCGCTGTCGCACCGGAGGGGTTCACGATACGATGGCTCATCATGTCCAGTGCCCCGAGTGCGCGTGCCGCTGCCGTCGAGGAGCTGTCACGTCTGCTGAATATCGCTGCGGCGCACCTTGACTCAGCGGTCGCAGCCGAGCTGGACGGTCTCACGACGGCGCAGTGGCACGTTCTGGCGGCGCTGGAGGGCGGAACGGGCAGGTCGATGTCGGAACTGGCTGCGGTCACCTTGTTGCCCGGGCCGAGCCTGACCCGCCTGATCGACGGGATGATCGACGAGAACCTCGTGCACCGGCGGCCCGACGAGACCGACCGACGTCGGGTGGTGGTCTTCGCCACCCGACGGGGCGCCATGCTCCATTCGCGGTCGAAGGCGCGCATCGCGCGCTCGTCCGCGGTTGCCGGGGTGATCGATGACGCCGACGGGCCGGGGGCCCGACTGGCGAGTGCTCTTGGCGCCCTTGGGGCGATGGATCTGACCGGCTGAGCGGAGTCGGGTCCGGTCGGAGTTCCTATGTCCGCCGGTCGAGGTGTGACGAGCGCAGCGAGGAGCCTCGAGTCCGGTTGTGCCGGTGCTGGTTCCGGAGTCGGCGTGTTTGTCGGTGGCAGTCGATAAGGTGTGGCGAGAGGTCCCTTTGCCCGCTGGTCGAGGTGTGACGAGCGCAGCGAGGAGCCTCGAGACCTGTTGCACCGCTGCTGGTTTTGGTCTCCAACACGCGTTGTCGGTGGCTGTCGTTAGGGCGTGGTAGTGATGGTGATCGGCGAGTTCGTGTTCATGGCGTCGTGCGGCGGGAGGAGGTGGTGATGACCGGAGAACGTGTCTCGATGGCGGGGTTGTGGTCGTCGCCGTCGGTGTGGCCGGTGCTGTTGGAGCCGATCCTCGTCGGCATCCCTGACGGTTCCGATATATGGGAAAGCCAGAGAATCTGGAAGTCCTGTTCCCCCGGGTTGCGGCGGATTCGGTTGACACCGCCACGGGTGCGACAGACACCGGCCGGTGGTGAGGATGAGGGTGATCCGGAGAAACCGGGCCCGCGGATACTGCGCGCACCCCGTCGTTCGACGCGGGTGGCGGCCAAACATGCCCGTCGCCGTGCCGAGCGGGAGCGCAACCGGCGCCGCCGCGAGAACGGCACCTCCGATATCCACACCCGCATCCACCGACAGGACTGAGCGGACGCGCCTAGAACGCCGAATGCGGCGCGCCCATCCCCGGGTCGATCTGCACCGGCCCCGATGTCGACGGGGCCACCGGAAAGTCGAAGATCGCGGTCGGGATGTACACCGTCGCACACGAATTCGGTATGTCCACCACTCCCGAGAGGCGTCCCTCGATCGGTGCCGAGCCCAGCAGCAGGTAAGCCTGCTCGGGGCTGTACCCGAACTTCGTCAGATAGTTGATGGCGTGCAGACATGCACGCTGGTAGGACAGGTCCGAGTCGAGATACCGCTGTTCACCGTCGAGGGTGACCGACGTGCCCGAGAAGGCAATCCACTGCGAATACTGCGGATCGGTGTTGCCGGGCATGAAGATCGCGTTCTCGCTGACGCCGTAGGTCTCCATCCCGCCCTTGATGAGGTCGACGTGGAGATCCATGAAGCCACCCATCTCGATGGCACCGCAGAAGGTGATCTCGCCGTCGCCCTGGGAGAAGTGCAGATCGCCGAAGGACAGGTTGGCGCCGGGCACGAAGACCGGATAGAAGACGCGGGTGCCCTTGGTGAGGTTCTTGATGTCCTGGTTACCGCCGTTCTCGCGAGGGGGAGCGGTGCGCGCTCCTTCGCCCGCGACCCGTGTGAACTCGTCGCCGGTCAGCGATCCGAGGATTGCGCCGTCGGGCTCCGGCGGAAGTGCCAGCGGGGGCACGCGGTTCGGATCGGTGGCGATGAGCGCGGCCTCGCGCGCATTCCACCGGCCGAGCAACTCCGCCGAGGGCGCCGTGCCCATCAGCCCCGGATGAACGATGCCCGTGTACTTCACATGCGGCACATGGCGACTCGTCGCCGACTGGCCGGCGAAGTCCCAGATCGCCTTGTAGGCGTCGGGGAACTGTTCGGTGAGGAAGCCGCCGCCGTTGAGCTTTGCGAAGATGCCGGTGTACCCCCAGCCCTGGCCTGCCAGCGGTCCCGAATCCTCCTGCGGGATGGGCCCGACGTCGAGGATGTCGACGATCAGCAGGTCACCCGGCTCGGCGCCCTCGATCGCGAACGGCCCCGACAAGGTGTGGACGTTGTTGAGTGGGGCGTTGAGGATGTCGTCGGCGGAGTCGTCGTTGTGGATCGCGCCGTCGAACCATTCCCGGCAATGTGCGCGAAAGGTGTCCCCGGGCTTGACGGTCACCGCGGGCGGGATGTCGGGATGCCAACGGTTGTGCCCGATGTGACGCTGCTCGGTGAAGGGCTTCGCGGAATCGAGGGGAAAGAGGAGCTCGGGCATCGACAGAACCTCCGTGAGACGTGGTTGTTTCCGGGTGGAACTATTCAACTACGTTCGTATCGGTTTCGCAGCCAATGCGCGTTACGAGCGTATGACGTTGTCTGAGTTCGCAGCTCAATCCGAGGCGGGATGACGCCGATCGGGCTAGGGTGGCGCACATGCCGACCTATGTGTTCCGGTGTGACCGGCGGTGCGCGATAGTCGAACGACACTATCCGATGGCTGCGGTCCCCGAGGCGATCGCCTGTCCCGACTGCGGGGATGCGGCGACGCGGAGGGTGCGGGCACCTGCGTTCGGTGCCGGCGCGAGTACCGCCATGCGGCTGCAGGACGCGACGCGCTCGAGCGCCGAGACGCCCGCAGTGGTCTCGTCCATCCCTACCGAAGCACGCAGACGGACGCCGGTGAGCGCTAATCCGCTGCACCGTCGACTCCCACGGCCCTGACGGCGCCGCTGCGATTACCGTGGGGAGTCGTGAGCGACTCCACCAGCGATGCCATCAACCGATTCCTCGTCGACTCGCTCGGCGGGGCGCCGCAGCGTGCGTCGGTGACCTTTCTCGGCGTGGAGCCGATCGACGTGGCTCGCTCCGTCGTCGGCTCCGAGGTCGTCTACGTGACGATCGGTTGTGCGCGGCATCCGATGACCGACCCGTCCGACCTGAACCCGGACCCGGTGCGCGGGCCGCGGGCCGAACTGGTTGTGCGTATGCACGCCGGTGCTGCGCTACCCGGTCTGCACCGACGGCTGGCGGCGCTGGCCGCGGCGCCGGCCGTCGAGGGGCTGGTGCTGGCCGCCGATGCGCTCCTCGATCTCGGTGAACCACTCTGGGACGGTGCGCCCTTCACCGCGGTGGTGATCGCCGACGATGATCTCGGAACGCTGGCGTTGCCTGCCCCGATGGACCCGGTGCGCTTCTTGCGGGCGATCCCGATCACCGCGAACGAAGCAGCATGGCTGCGCCTCAAGGGTGTCGAGGCGCTGCGTGAGGCGTGGGCCGAGGCCCGCATCGACCTCGCCGATCCGGCGCGGTCGCCGGCCACCATGTGATGGGCGAGTGGTTCAGCGACTCGACGTACGGAACTCGCCGGGGGTCAGTCCGGTCGATCGTTTGAAGACCTTGCTGAAGTTCGACTGGTCGTCGAAGCCGAGTGAGCGTGCCACGGTCGAGATCGAACCGGAGTCGTGTACCAACATTCGTTTGGCCTCCAACACCATTCGATCCTCGATCACCTGGCGCGGAGTCACGCCGAGATGAGCGAGCACCACTCGGTGCAGTGTTCGCTCCGAATAGCCGAGACGACGTGCGTACCACCGGGTGGATCGGCGCTGCGCATGGTGACGATCCACCTCGGCCCGGAACCGCCACAGCAGTTCGTGCCCGCCCCATTCGGACTTCGTGTCGCCGAGATCACGTGACGCCAGCATCATCAGTACACCCGAGGTCAGCAGGACCATCGCGGCGTCGTAGGCCTCGGCGTCGTGGCCGGCGAGATCCCGGTGGCGCCGATAGTGGGACAGGAGCATCGCGAAGTCCTGTGCAGCGCCCGAACCGTCGGCGGGCCAGTGCGACCGTGCCCATCCGCCGATCCGGTCCAGCCGATCGGTGAGCGCGGTGTCGAGCGCGGTGGCAGGCATCATGCACATGATCCCGTCGACGGCCGCGATGTCACCCCATCGCTGGACCTGGCCGGTATGTACCCACAAGACGTCACCGGGACCCAATTCGTACCGGGCGAAATCGACTTCATGAGTGATGGTCCCACGCTCGATCCACACGATGAGTTCGAAATCAATCCGTTGTGGCCCAGTAAATTCCGACTCATGGGCACCCTGCCGGAGTGCTTTGATCGTCGTGATCTCCAGCGAGTCGACGGGGCGGGAAAGCCGCCGGTACCGGATCTCACGGATCTCGGGTGTCTGTTTTCTACCAATGCCCGACACTCTACTACCGGGACATCGGCAGCTGCCGTTCCTAGGCTCGTCGATGGGTTGATCACGACCCGCTGTGACACGATCCCGGGCCAAACGGTCCGCGGTACACGTCTTGGAGGGCGATGAGGATGACGGGGATCAGGATGACGGGGATGGCCACGGCGTGGACAGTTCGTCGACGCGTTGCGTGCGACCGACGGGGACCTCGTCTATCTGCACGTCCACTCGGTGAACGGTCCCGGCGATCGCGGACAGGCGGTGGTCGACATCTTCCGCGTGGCCGACGGCAAGATCGTCGAGCACTGGGACGTCATCCAGGATGTTCCGTCGTCTGCGGCTAACCCGAACTCCATGTTCTGAAATCGGTTGCCGTACAATAGCTCACAGCCAGTGATTGCGCCGCAACGCCCCCCACAGCGCGCCGCAGACCGCCACCAGGAACAGGCAGACCAGACCGAAGCCCTGCGCATCGTGCATTCCCGGCAGGATGTCGAAGTTCATGCCGTAGAGGCCCGCGACCATCGTCGGGATGGCGCCGATCGCCACCCACGCGGAGATCTTGCGCATGTCGCTGTTCTGCTGGATGCCGACCTTCGCCGCGGCGGCGTCGAGAAGTGAGGACAAGACCTCGTCGTACTCCACGACGCGGTCGACGACGGTGGTGAGGTGATCGGCGACGTCGCGCAGATAGCGTCGGATCTCCTTGGGCACCAAGGGATTATTCGAGGTCAGCCGCGACAGCGGATTGGTCAGCGGGGTCACCGCGCGGCGAAGTTCGAGGACCTCGCGTTTGAGCAGATACACCGGCTCGATGTCGAGCCAGCGCTTCTTGTTGCCGAACACCGAACTCTCGATGGCGAGGAGGTCGGTTTCCATCCTCTCGCTGACCGCGAGGTAGCTGTCGACGACGAGGTCGGCGATGGCGTGCATGACCGCGGTCGGACCCAGGGCGAGGCGTTCGGGACGGGCCTCCATGCGTCGGCGTAATCCCGACAGGTGGGTGTGATCGCCGTGGCGCACGGTGATGACGAAGTCGGGGCCGGTGAAGATCATGATCTCGCCGGTCTCGACGACCTCACTGGCCTGCTCGATCGATTCGTGTTCGACGTACTTCACCGTGCGCAGCACCAGGAACTGGGTGTTGTCGTAGATCTCGAGTTTGGGGCGCTGGTGGGCGTGTACCGCGTCCTCGACGACGAGCTCGTGCAGTCCGAAGACCTCCGCCACGCCGGTCATCTGCTCGTCGTCGGGTGAATGCAGACCGAGCCAGACGAAACCCTCACCCGTACTGCGCACCTGTTCGAGGGCCTCGGAGTAGCCGATCCGTCCGGGCTGCCGATGCCCGTCGACGTAGACCGCGCAATCGACGATCGCGCGCGCGATGGGCACCGGGATCCTCGGTAGCGGCCGTCGCTCGCGGCGGCCGGTGGTGAATCCGAGGCCGGGGCGAAGATGGGGCATCGATGGCACGCCTGGGATGCTACGCGCCGCCCGTAAGATCAGCGCGTGTCCTTCGACGTCACGGTCTATACGACGACCCTGATCACCCTGCTGGTCATCATGGATCCGCCCGGGCAGATCCCCCTGTTCCTGTCGCTGGTCGGTCACCGGACCCCGGAGTACCGGCGCCGCGCCGCCTGGCAGGCCCCGCTGGTGAGTTTGCTGGTGATCAGTGTCTTCGCCATCGGCGGCAAGGCGATCCTGAACTACCTGCACATCGGTATCCCCGCCCTGCAGGGCGCCGGCGGACTGCTCCTGCTGCTGGTGGCGCTGCAGCTACTGACCGGGCTGGGCAGCGCCGGGTCGCCGCAGGCCTCCGAGGACGTCAACGTCGCGCTGGTGCCGCTGGGCACACCGCTGCTCGCCGGACCAGGCGCGATCGCTGCGGTCATCGTCGGGGTCAGCGGGGTCTCCGGTGACGCGGGCGGCTACCTCGCGATCGCGGCCGCCATCGTCAGCGTGCACATCGTCGTCGCGATCGTGTTGCGATACTCGACGGTGCTGATCCGCATCCTCGGTGTCGGCGGCATCACCCTGTTGGCCAAGATCGCCGGTCTGTTGCTGGCGGCCATCGCCGTGCAGCTCATCGCCGACTCGGTGGCCGGGTTCATCGCCGCCGGCGGGTGAGCGGCACGCTACGGTGAGTGCCGTGCGACATCGAGTGCGCCGCGGCGCGGCCCCGGCGATCCTGGCAGCCGTCCTGGTGCTGGTCGCCGCGCTCGCCGGATGCGGCAGCGGCGGAGACGATGCGGGCCCGGACGAGAGCAGGCCATTGGTGATGGGTGCCTCCGGGACCCCGGAGTCGCTCGTGATGGCACAGATCTATGCGGGCGCGTTGCGCACTGCGGGTGCACACGTCTCGGTCGAGCCGAGGATCGGCGGCGACACTGCACAACTCGACGCGATGCAGCGCGGTGAGGTCGATCTCTTCCCGGCATTCACCGGTCGGTTGCTGGCCGAACTCGCGCCGTCGCTGGCGCAGGCGGCGGACTCGCCCGTCTCCCCGGCGCCGTCCACGCAGCCCGCCGCCGAGGGCGCCGCCGCCGGTGACCCCAACTCCGACGCTCTCTACGTCGACCTGAATCATTCTCTGCCGCAGGGGGTCTCGGTCGGCGATGCGACGCCGGTGAGTGCCACCCCGCAATTGTTCGTCGCGACGTCGCTGGCCGCAACGGCCGGGGTGAGCGACCTGTCGGGGTGCGGGCGGCTGCCCGCCGACCTCCCGGTGGTCACCACCGGGGAGCCCGATCCGGCGACCCTGCGCGCCTTTACCGACGCCGGATGCC